>CAYMKT010000036.1:12519-20964 GCA_964391065.1 uncultured Terrimonas sp.
TCATTTTTCATGAAGGGCACATTAATAGAGCAAGGGGCGCCGGGCAACCAGGTTGAAGTAGTATCGATTCAGCCTCCTTTGGTATACCAGCCTTTTGATTGGGATAAAAGAGACCACATTAAAGCGGAGTATACGGCGGGTCGGGAATATTTTATGCTGCCCATACAAAGTACACCGCATCAACATATCATCAATGTATTAAAAGCATTTTCAAAGTTTAAGAAATGGCAGCAAAGCAACATGCAGCTTGTTGTTATAGGGAAGCTTTTAGCTGACAAAAAAATAAAGGAATTATTACAAACCTATAAATACAGGAGCGAGGTTAAAGTGATTGAAGCTATCTTGACCGACAGTGACAATGCTGCCATAACAGCATCGGCAATGACCATGATTTATTTGCCGGCTTCAGAAGGTCCGGTCATGATATTAAAAGAGGCGTTGCAATCCGGCACGCCGGTTATTACTGTAGCATCTCCCGCATTTACTGAAGTCTGTGCAGATGCGGTCCTGTATAGTGATCCGTTGAATATCGAAGACCTTGCCGCGAGTATGATTAAACTGTATAAAGATGAAAAATTGAGAGACCAATTAATAAAAAAGGGCAGAGAACAGGCTTTGCAGGGAACCGAAGCGGCTGCGGTTTTTGCACTTTGGAATTGCATTCAGCAGGAATTAACCGCATAAATCCACTTACCTTTGCGCAAATTTTTATACATTAAATATGGAGCAGTCAAAAATCACAATAAACGTTACACTGGATCCTCAAAAAGTTCCTCAGCAAATTTCATGGAATGCCAGTAGCAGCAGCTCCGGAGATATGCAGCAGGCAAAAGCGATGATGCTGGCTTTTTGGGACGGGCAGGAGAAATCTGCATTGCGCATTGATCTGTGGACTAAGGAAATGATGGTAGATGAAATGGGAGATTTTTTTTATCAAACGCTGATGACGATGGCCGATACCTATCGCAGATCTACCGGGCAAGCTGAATTGGTAGAAGCGATAAAATTATTTGCCCGGGATTTTCATAAAAAATCTCAGGAACTTTTGGAAAAAAGTTAGTTTACAGTTAGCAAAAATTGATTCAACATAAAAGATATCGCTATGGCATTGGAACAGACCATTAATGACCAGATAAAAATCGCTATGCTGGCTAAGGATGCAAACAAATTGCGCGGCTTGAGAGCCATAAAAGCAGCCATTATTATTGCTAAAACTGCCGAAGGTGCGGGCGGACAACTGGCTGAGGCGGATGAAATTAAATTATTACAAAAATTAGTCAAACAGCGAAAGGATTCGCTGGAAATTTACCAACAGCAAAACCGTGCTGACCTTGCTCAAACGGAACTCGAGGAAATTGAAGTGATTGAAGCTTTTTTGCCAAAACAATTAAACGAAGCCGAATTGAATGAAATACTTGCCGGAATTATTGCCGATACCGGTGCATCAGGCCCTGCGGATATGGGAAAAGTAATGGCCGTTGCCTCGAAGCAATTGGCCGGCAAGGCCGATGGTAAAACCATCAGTACCGCAGTAAAAAGCCTGTTAGCAAAATAACCGGAACCAAATAACAAATCATGTGGGTTGATATCGTATTCCTGATTGTACTGGTTATGGCAGTAATTAAAGGCGCCTCACGTGGCATTGTAATGGCCTTGTTTTCGTTTATTGGGTGGTTTATCGGGCTTGCAGCGGCATTGAAATTGTCTGCTGTGGTGGCAGTGTACCTGCAAAACCACACTGATATTAGTTCAAAGTGGCTGCCGTTGCTCTCATTTATTCTTGTTTTTATATTGGTCGTTTTGTTAATTCAGTGGACAGGGAAAGCGGTAGAGCATTTATTTGATTTTACTTTATTGGGATGGGTAAACCGTTTGGGGGGCGCTGTATTGTATGCCGGCATGTTTATGCTTGTTGGAAGCATACTATTATTTTATGCAGATAAGATGCATTTGATTAAAGAAGAAACCTTATCTGCGAGCCGCGCTTATGCATTAATATCTGGTTTAGCCCCGGCCATAATAGAAGGAGTAGGCGCCATTATACCCTCTTTCAAAAATACCTTTCACGAGTTGGAAGACTTTTTTGAGAAGATGGGAAAGGGGCTTTCTTTTAAAAAGTAATAGTGATCAGATCACGGTATGGTATTTTCCGCTACTTCCTGCAACCACAGCAAATATGGATAATGCAATGCTCAATGGAATCATTACCTCAGTAAATCATGAGAAGCAATATGTTTCTATAGCGTATATGCATAAGGACCGGAAGAAAACGATTACCTGCAGAACCGATAATGCGGACCCGGAAAATGGAAAAAAACCACACCAGTACCGTGTAGGCGACACCGTTGGTTTCGCTATAAAAGGAGCCGATAGAGGCGCCAGGATCATAGCCTATAACCTGCGATTCTTGTACAATACGGCAGTACAGCAAATGCTTCACAAGGCAGCGACCGACAACCGGTTTAAGGGGTATCTGAAGGTAGTTGATGGCGCTTTTTTTGTAAAGGAATGGGACCATTATATTTTCTTTCCACTGATCATATCCAAATGGGAAAGGCCCCCGGCTGAAAAAGATTTTAATGAAGCCATTGAGTTCAAATTGCTGCATATTGATAAGCCCAATAATCTCGCCGCCGAGCTTTTTTCGCATGATTACATTCCTGCGTTCCGCAAGGCCGTACAGCATTTTAAGAATAAAACTGAAACCGAAGCTGTGGTTACTAAAGTGTCGCCTTATGGCGCTTATGTAGATTTGTTTGACGGTAAAATTCAGTCCAGGATAAAATTAGGCGCTGAGCAATTGGCAGGACTTTCGTCCGGCGATTCGATCAGGGTCATTATTACACATTTAAGTAATACCCGGATTGTTGTTGAACAGGTAAGTTAAAGCCGGGACTTAACCTGCTGCGGCAGGTATGCAAATCTCAGGCATTTCAGCCAGCAGGTCAGGTTAAATGCAGTACGATTTCCTTCTATATCATCCTATCTTATCTGTTCCAAAGTAAGTATGCAGCACTTCGGGCAATGCAATATCGTTCTGGCGCTGGTGATTTTCCAAAAGGCAGGCAACGATTCGGGGTAGGGCAAGCGCACTGCCATTTAAAGTATGTACGAGTTGGTTTTTGCCATTTTCATCTTTGAAACGAATCTTCGCCCGGTTAGACTGGTAAGACTCGAAATTGCTAACGGAACTTACTTCAAGCCAGCGTTCCTGGGCTGCGCTGTACACTTCAAAATCGTAGGTGAGGGCAGATGTAAAACCCATATCACCGCCGCATAGCTTTAAAATGCGGTAAGGAAGATCAAGGCTGCCCAACAATTGCTCTACATGGCTAACCATTTCCTCAAGTACATCATAACTCGTTTGCGGATGGGTAATTTGCACAATTTCCACTTTTTCAAATTGGTGTACCCGGTTCAATCCGCGCACATCCTTGCCAAAGCTTCCCGCCTCTCTTCTAAAACAAGGCGAATAGGCCGTCATTTTTACCGGGAGCATTTCTGCTTTAATAATTTCATCCCTGTAAATATTTGTTATGGGCACTTCCGAAGTAGGTATCATATAAAAATTATCCGCAGGCATATAATACATCTGCCCTTCTTTATCGGGTAACTGGCCGGTTCCATATGCAGAAGCCTCATTTACCATGAAAGGCGGAATATATTCGGTATAGCCCGCAGCGTTGTTATAATCAAGGAAATACTGAATTAATGCTCTTTGAAGCTTTGCTCCCTGCCCTTTGTAAAGAGGAAAACCACTCCCGGTTATTTTAGCCCCGGTTTCAAAATCAATGATATCGTATTTTTTGATGAGATCCCAATGCGGCATGGCGTTGCCGGGTAGCTTAGGAATTGTGCCGCCTTGCCGGATAACAACATTGTCGGCCGGTGTTTTACCCGCAGGTACCTGCTCTGATGGCAGATTGGGAAGCTTCAATAGTTCATCCTGCAAAATCTTTTCGATTTCGGCAAGCCGTTCATGGAAGCTGTTAATTTGTAATTTATAAGTTGCTACGGATTGTTTTGCTTTTTCGGCCTCCTCGTTCTGTCCTTTAGCCATCAGTTGCCCAATTTCCCTGGAACTGCTGTTTACTTTCGACTGGATGGTTTCAACTTCGTATTGAAGTTTCTTGCGTTGATCATCCAGGGCGATAATATCATCCACCAGGCGGATGTTCTGAAAATTTCTTATCGCCAGTCTTTCCTTAACCCAGTCTGCTTTTTGCCTGATCATGTTTACCTGTAGCATCCTCAAAAATTTCAGGCAAAGGTAATTGTTAGACGAAAAGAATAGCCATTAAAATCCGAGACCTGCCGTTCAAAACTCGAACGGGTATGCAATTCAATTGTATCTCCATTCATAAATCGGGCATCACTATAGGATTCCCTTACGTATTTTTGCGGTTATGCATAATATTGAAAGTGATTTACAAACCCGCTGGTGGACCCTTGAGGCGCGGCTGGTGGAACGGTTTGGAAAGAAGCCGGATATGGAAACCATTTTATTTTTGATCGGGATCCAGGAGTTTGGAGAACTGCGGGCCAAATTTACAAAGGAACAAAAGCAGGATTTGATGCACGTAGCTGTTTGCAGTTTATTTGCTCAAAGCGGATATTATGAACTGGAAAGGGTGGATGATGAAGGTTGGCCTCATTTCAGGCAGTTAAAGGCTTTGCCGGTAATGGATTTGAGAGAACAGGAGAATTTTATGAAAGACCATGTGCTCCTGTACTTTGGAAACCATGATTTTTTGTAGCAACCTATCCGAATGCGCCACAACCCTGATATTTCCCCCGCCAACATACCTCATTTCAGATTCTCACAGTTTACCTGTATTTTTCCAACTGTTTTCATAATCTTTGCAACACAAAAAAACAAACTATGGAATTTCCTGAAAACTTGCGCTACACAAAAGACCACGAGTGGGTTCGCCTGGAAGGCGATATTGCGATAGTAGGTGTTACAGAGTTCGCACAGAGCGAATTGGGCGACATTGTGTATGTTGAAATTGAAACAAAGGATCAGCACCTGGCTGCTGATTCTGTTTTTGGTACCATTGAAGCCGTAAAAACCGTAAGCGACCTTTTTCTCCCTGTTTCAGGAACAATCATAGAGATAAACCCGGAATTGAATAACAAGCCCGAATTGGTCAATACCGACCCGTATGGTGAAGGCTGGATGATAAAAGTAAAAGTAGATTCCGGTTCCGGTATAGAATCCTTACTTACCGCAGGTGCATATGCTGCCCTTGTGCAGGATGCACAAAGCTGATGTAGATATAGTGTATGACTAAAAAGCTATTAAACAGTATATGGCCGGCACTAATATGGTCGGTCATTATTTTTATACTGCTCATTATTCCGGGAA
The DNA here is from genome assembly GCA_964391065.1 of uncultured Terrimonas sp. Lineage (GTDB taxonomy): Bacteria > Bacteroidota > Bacteroidia > Chitinophagales > Chitinophagaceae > Agriterribacter. The sequence goes on from CAYMKT010000036.1 coordinate 17,888, forward strand.
AAGATCTTCCACAGGCCCCCCCGGTTCCCATTTTGGATAAACTCATTCATTTTTTTCTTTTCGCAATGCTGGCATTTATCTGGTGCAGATACTACGGGTATCGCCTGCCTCCTCAAAAGGTAGTGGGGATTTTTTTCCTCGTTTTTATCATTTCGTGTATTTATGGCATCGCAATGGAGTTCATTCAAAAATATTTCGTGCCGAATCGCGGCTTTGAATGGGGAGATATAGCTGCCGACGTGGTGGGGGCTTTTGTTGGTTGGCAGGGTGGCAGGCTGAACTTTTCGCGTAAACAGAAAGGGCTATAAAAAAAATTGGCCTCTATAGAAATAGAGGCCGCAACCAAAACTAACTGCTTATGAGAAAATTGACTGTTTTTATATAATCTCTTTATAGTAAGACGCAAAAAATTAAAAAAGGTTTACGCCGCTTAGTTAAAATTTTCTAAAGAACTACGTTTACGTAAAATACAAATTAAAACGATAAATCAAAACTTATATTGCAATTTCAGTGCCATTATCTTATGATGTAAAGTTCAACAAAAAAACAATAAGACACTATTAATGTTTTGTAAAAATATCTTAAAATACTGTTATCTGTTTCGGGTCAAAAGCATACCACTTATCGGGTATACTACCATTTCTCTTTTTCTTATAGAGAGTGATATACACTGCTTGATGCCCGTTGTTGCCTTAGTTTTCTATATTTTTTATTTACAATGCCTACCTTTAATTTCTCTTCAACCTTTGATTTTTGAAACAACGTTTTTATGCTTTAGATGTTTTCCGGGGAGCTACAGTAGCTTTTATGATACTGGTGAATAACCCCGGAAGCTGGAACTATTTATATCCCCCGTTAGATCATGCAAGCTGGCATGGCTGTACGCCAACCGACCTGGTATTCCCTTTTTTTTTGTTTGCCGTTGGCAACGCAATGGCCTTTACTATGCCAACCCTTCAGAAACTGGGTGCTGCCGCAATGTGGAAAAAAGTAGCAGGAAGAACAGTATTAATATTTTGCATGGGTCTCTTTCTGAATGCCTTTCCATTTGTAAAATATAATGCCGACGGGATTTTAGAAGCAAAGCGTATTGAACACCTCAGAATAATGGGGGTACTTCAGCGAATTGCTCTATGTTATTTTTTTGCTGCGATAATGGTATATTACTTACGTGCAACAAAAGCATTTGTTGCCGGCATCATGTTATTGATGCTGTATTGGGCGGCCTGTTTGGCTTTCGGTAATGCAGCCGAACCGTTTAGTTTGAATGGTTGGTTTGGGACGGAAATAGATAAAATGCTGCTGGGTGAAAGCCATATGTATCATGGCGAAGGCATAGCATTTGATCCTGAAGGGCTGGCCAGTACATTACCTGCTATTGTGCAGGTGATTTTCGGTTACCTGGTAGGGGATTACATCATTCAAAAAAAGGCTGTCGCTCCAATGCAGCTAAATGCAGAAACAGGAGAGATAAAACCTGACCTGTACCCGCTTGTTGCCAATCTTTTTGTCGTGGCTGTTTTGTTGGTTTTTTCGGGGCTTTGCTGGAGCGGGATATTTCCAATGAATAAAAAAATATGGACGGGTTCATATGTAGTGTATACTTCCGGGCTTGCGATTATTGTACTTGCCATGTTGATTTATGTTATAGACATTCATAACAAAAAGGGTAAATGGACTGGTTTTTTTGATGTGTTTGGGAAGAATGCCCTGTTTATTTTTTTACTCAGCGGAGTGTGGGCAAGAGTATACGGGTTGTTCAGGATACCGGATGGTATGAATGATGGTACAACAGTGTATAAAGGGTTGGGAACATGGATGTATGATCACCTCTTTGCTGTATGGTTGGGCAATATGAATGGCTCCCTGGGGTACGCTGTTTTTCATGTGCTTATTTTTTGGTTCCTCGCCTGGCGCCTCCACAAAAGGAAAATTTATTTTAAAGTTTAATAATTCTTTCATCTATGACCAAGCCTGTATCTCCCCGGTTTTTAGCCCTTGATGTATTAAGAGGCATGACGATCTGCTTCATGATCATTGTAAATACACCAGGCACCGGGGCAACTCCGTTTGCCCCTTTATTGCATGCACAATGGCATGGTTTTACGCCCACCGACCTGGTGTTCCCCACTTTTATGTTTGTGGTGGGTAATGCAATGAGTTTTTCAATGCCTAAGTACAGGCAAATGGGAAACAGCAGTGTGCTGGGAAAAATTTTTAAACGTACCGTTATCATTTTTCTATTAGGCTACCTGATGTATTGGTTTCCTTTTTTCAGGGAGGCCCAGGGTGGCGGATACGAATTTTCACCTATCAGCGACACCCGCATATTGGGAGTGCTACAGCGCATTGCCCTGGCATATTGTGCGGCTGCTTTGATGATTCATTTTTTATCGAAACGAACAGTATGGATACTAAGCGGTATTTTCTTAATTGGGTACTGGTTCATTCTATATGCAGGTGGCGACTACAGTATGACAGGGAATGCCGGGCATAAATTAGATTTGATATTATTTGGAGAAAGTCATTTATACCATGGTGAAGGGGTTGCCTTCGATCCCGAAGGTTTTTTGAGTACTATTCCATCTATTGTTAACGTAGTGGCGGGTTACTATGCCGGGATATTTATTCAGCAAAAAGGGAAAAGCTTTGAAACGGTGGCCAAATTAATGATCGCTGGCTTTGCATTGCTTGGTATCGCCTATTTCTGGGATTTCGTTTTCCCGATCAACAAAAAATTATGGACCAGCTCTTTTGTTTTATATACCATAGCGCTGGACCTGGCAATATTGGGGATACTCATTTTTATTGTAGAAATAAAAGGGATCACCAAAGGCACCTATTTCTTCCAGGTGTTCGGCAAAAATCCATTGTTCATCTATCTTTTATCTGAACTATTGTATATCGTTTTTTTTATGATAAAAACAGGCTCAAAAAAGCCATTATTTGTTAGCCTGAACGATGAAGTTTTTCAGAAGATATTACCAGGACCCCTGGGTTCGTTGGCCTTCGCTCTTTGTTTTATGCTCCTATGCTGGTTGGTGGGGTACTGGATGGATAAGAAAAAAATATACGTT
>CAYMKT010000036.1:21064-30193 GCA_964391065.1 uncultured Terrimonas sp.
CCAGGCTGTCCTGGTTTGCAGAAGGTCCTGTGAATTCAGATTCAGGAACAGGTAAAATGCCTTCGGAGGGGTTGATGATCTTAATATTTCTAAAATCCTGCGAGGCTTCCAGTCCTTTTCCGGGAAGAATGGTACCATCTTTTTTTGTGATTTTTACCGGTTTATCGGTATAGAACATTTGTTTATTCTGGTCCCACCAAAGCTCCTGGCAGCGTAAGGTATCCTGGTTAAATTTTTGGATAACGACCACGCTATCCCGAAGGAACATTTTGTTCTGTCCCTCAATATAGCGCCCGTACAAAGCATCCAGTATGCTTTCCACCTCAAGAGAATCGTTGTAAAAGTCAACATGCAATGTATTGGGAAACTCAACCCGGGGTAAGGTATCCTGGTAACGGTACATTAAAGGAGCAGTAAGTTTTGCCCGCATTAGCCCCGCCTGGCTAAAATAGGTTTCAATTGTCTTGGCTTCATCAACGCCTGTTTTTTTTCGGGTCAGTTCCCTTATCTCCTGCTCGCTGTTTTCACAGCCCGAAAAAAAAAAGCACAGCAGGCACAAACTAAATAAGAAGCAATGCTTTTTGTGAACGGTCCTAATTATTGGTATGTGCGTTTTATAAACCATATATCGCTCAAACATAATCCTATGGAAATTCTGTAAAAATTTTCCCTAAGCGAATTGCTTTTATTTCCGCGCGAACCTATTTCAAAGGCGGTATTGATGGTCGTATATTGCCCTGAGTATACGCTATATCCATATTTTCGCACGGGAAGGGAAGCGCCAAAAGTAACGGCGTAAATGGGCAGGTTATCGTTAACGGTAATGTAGTCGGGACCTATGTAAAACCCTGCCCGGTATTGAATCTGCGACCAATAACCGGGGCTTTTATAATTAGGAATAAATGATCCGCCCAGCCGAAAAACCCAACTATCTTTTACGTCATCCGGCTGATCAAAATACCGGTACTCCCCCCATTGTGTCATACTGTATTCTGCACTTATTGCCCATTGCAGGTCTTTTTCAATAGAGAAGCCTAAACCGTAGGTAGCGGGTAAAGTAATTTTACCCTTATCGGTAGCAACGTATACACTGTCTTTTTGGATATGCCCCGAAGAAGCAGTATACTCAAACGTCTGGCGAATAATTTCCCTCGTGGCGTTCATTGAATTTTTAAGTTGAGCAAAAGCGCCCAGTTTAAGCGTCATTGTTTTGTTGATTCGGGTTGAATATTGAACGCCCGAGTGTATAAAAAAACCGCCAAAATAGGTGCTGTCGGCCCATTTACCTTTTTCATACAATACGCTGTCGTTAAGGAAAATCCGCTCCGTAATATAATTTTTCCTGCCAAACTCATATCCTGCGTTTACCCCAATCGTAAAATGTTTACTACCGATGCCTGTTCCTCCGTAAATCTGGTATGACCCGCCATTTCCGGTGTAACTGGTAAGTACGCTATCTATGCCGGGTAAACGTGAAGCCTCTTTCAGATCGTAATTAATACGTGTTATAGGACGTAATCCAATGTTCATCCCCCAATTTCTTTTCTTAGACAATGGGATGCCAACCTGTAAATACGACGGGATGAGGTATGAAGAATTATGAGATCTTACGGGATCAACCGCCTTAAGTGTACGAATCGAATAGTCGATCCCAACATCAAATGTGGTATATTTCAAGCGGGCATATGATGCCGGATTGATAAAGTTGACTGAAACGGGATCGTAATACGCAGCGGCAACTCCCCCCATTGCACGATTTAAAATATTCTGGCTTGGCACCACGTCTCCTAAGCCAAAACGCGAATAAGGTGAGTTTTCCTGGGCGGAAACAATGCCATATTTCATCAAAAAAATTACACTGATCAAAAGAAAATTTCTGCAGTTAGTCGTTATACTCACTGATCGCATACAAGCCTTTATAAATTAGATGAGGGTCTGCAAATATCTTATTTTTCAGCACCTGAGCAAAATAGGTTGAATCGCCACCGGTTAAAACCACGTTAAAGTTGTCGTATCGCTCTGAGTATGCGTCAATTATACCGTCTATTTCTTTTGCCATACCGAGTATAACACCACTTGTAATATTCGTTTTGGTGTCATATCCTACCAAAGGAAAGTTCCAGTCTGCCCTTACAAAAGGTAATTTGGCGGTGTAGTCGCGGAGCGATTTTAATCTCATTTCCATCCCCGGGGAAATGCCACCTCCGAGAAACTGGCTGTATTTATCGATAAAATTATAAGTGATACAGGTGCCAAGTCCGATAACCAGGTTATGCTTGCCTGGAAAGAAGGTTACAGCCCCGGCACAAAGCGCCAACCGGTCGGCCCCAATAGTGTCTGGTTTTTTAACGGGGGCGGTAAAGGGCAGGAGGGTTAAATTAGAAAGCAAGTGGAATTTTGAATGTGCGGATAAAACGTTTTCAATTTCCCTGTTGTGTTCAATTACGCTGGAAAGTATGGATTTTTGCGGTTGTACACATTTTACCAAAGCTGCAATGGTATCCGGAAGTGCATTTTCAAGTGTTTCTTCATAGGTAAATTCCTGGTTGTTGAAAACGGCATATTTAAGACGTGTATTACCAAAGTCAAAGCAAATTGTTACCATTGTTGGTTTTTAATGTGAGGTTATTGAAGCAACGGTAACTTCAAAAGTCTGATAAATTATTTATTCGGGAAGATTTTGTTCAATAAATAAAAATAAAAACAACCATTGCGATAGGTCATGATTAACGCAGGTATCGGCTGCAGAATTATTATTTTGCACTATTAAGGTTTATCAATACATTTCGATAAACTGTGTATAAGGCATTGCTTGCCTGTCATTGATTCATACAGAGGTGCACTGTTTCGCAGGCTAAAGTAAAATGAGAACGGGTATGCATCTTATTAAACAAAGTACATGACAGCAGAACATCAGCGTTTATCGGTTAATGCAACAAGAAAAATACCATTAGAACAGTGGGGTCCTTACCTGAGTGAACGCCAGTGGGGAACGGTGCGTGAAGATTACGGCGAATATGGGGATGCCTGGAACTATTTCCCTTTTAAGGATGCTCATAGCCGGACTTACAGGTGGGGTGAAGATGGGCTGGCAGGTATTTGTGATTTTTTCGGAAACCTTTGTTTTGGCGTTGCACTATGGAATGGCAAAGACAAAATATTGAAGGAGCGATTATTTGGTTTGGGTAATGGAGAAGGTAATCATGGCGAAGATGTAAAAGAACTTTACCATCACCTTGATAACATTCCTACCCATTATTACATGGAATATCTTTATAAGTACCCGCAACAGGCCTTTCCTTACGACAAACTACTGGATGAAAACCGTTTGCGCTCCAAACTCGAACCCGAATATGAGCTATTAGATACCGGCGTTTTTGACAATGATGAATATTTTGATGTTTTGGTTACTTATGCCAAACAAGGCCCGCAGGATATCATTATCAAAATTGATCTCCACAATCGCGGACCGAAAGCTGCGCCCATTACCGTTTTACCAACGCTTTGGTTTTATAACAGGTGGAGCTATACGGGAACCGACAAAAAACCTTCCATCACCTATTTTAACAAGAACGCGGTAAAAGCAACCCACCATCGCCTGGGTAATTATTATCTGTATTTTCAGCAGGCCGATGATTGTTTTTTTACGGAGAATGAAACCAATACAGAAAGGGTAAGCGGTAAACCCAATAAAACGCCTTTTGTAAAAGATGCCTTTCATGATGCTATCATTAGTGGTAAAAATGTAAAGGAACTTCGCGAACGAAAAAAAGGCACCAAATTTTCTCCGGTATACAAACTCAAAGTTGCGGCTGGCGCTACAAAAACCATTTATTGCAGGCTGAGCAATAAACTCATCGAGAACCCTTTTGCCAGTGGATTTAAAAGGCTGTTTGTTACGCGAAAGGAAGAGGCAAATGATTTTTATGCCGCTATATTACCGGCAGGACTGGATGAAGATATGGCGCAAATACAACGGCAGGCATTGGCCGGACTACTATGGAGCAAACAATACTATCACTTTGATGTAGAGCGCTGGCTTACGACCAGCGATGGAATCAGTCCCGTCAATTCGGGGAAATTACATGGCCGGAATCACAATTGGAAGCACCTGAAAAACCAGGATGTAATTGCCATACCCGATAAGTGGGAATATCCGTGGTATGCCGCCTGGGATCTTGCCTTTCACTGTATTTCTATGGCGGTTGCCGATCCGTGTTTTGCCAAGCATCAACTATTGCTGATTATGCGGGAATGGTATATGAAACCCGACGGGCAGTTGCCAGCCTATGAATGGAATTTTGGAGATGTGAACCCGCCGGTGCAGGGCTGGGCAGCTTTGCAGGTATATTATATCGAAAAGAGAAAACAAGGGAAGGGAGATATTGTTTTTCTGAAAAAAGTTTTTCAAAAACTGTTGATCAACTTTACCTGGTGGATGAACCGCAAAGACGTAAAAGGAAATAATCTTTTTGAGGGCGGGTTTTTGGGATTAGATAATATTGGCGTGTTTAACAGGAGTTCACAATTGGGTTCCAATATGCACCTGGAGCAGGCGGATGGCACAAGCTGGATGGGCATGTATGCTTTGAACATGATGGATATGGCCCTGGAAATTGCCGTACACGATCCTGCTTTTGAAGATACTGCTACTAAGTTTTTTGAACAGTTCGTGCTCATCGCCGAAGCCTTAAATGTGCACGGGCTCTGGAATGAGGAAGACAAATTTTTTTATGATACCTTATCCATTGCGGGTTCTTCCCCTTTGCAGTTGCGTATTCAGTCAATCGTAGGCTTAACTACTTTATTTGCAGTGTCTAATATTGAAAAGAAGGCGGTTGAAAAACTTGATGATTTTAGAAAGCGGGCCAATTGGTTTGAAAATTACCGAAAGAAGAATAATCTTTTTTGGCCCAATGAGGAGGATAGCAATGGCGAGTTTGTGTTGCTGTCGTTATTACCGAAGGAACGGTTGACGTTTTTACTGGAACGGTTACTAAATGAAGACGAGTTTCTTTCGGAAGGCGGTATCCGGGCTATGTCGAAATATCATGAAAAGAACCCCTATTCCGTTACTATTAACGACGTTCATTATACCGTTCAATACGATCCCGGAGATTCCACTTCCGATTTTTACGGCGGTAATTCAAACTGGCGCGGCCCGGTGTGGATGCCTATCAATTACCTGATTATACAATCCATAAGAAAATACGGCTCTTTCTATGGTGACGAGTTGATGGTGGAGTTTCCAACGGGTTCGGGTACTAAGCTATCGCTGGGCGATGTGGCCGATGAACTCACCAAACGGGTAATCAGCATATTTAAGAAAGATGAAGATGGCGGCCGGAAACTATTTGGAGCCTATAACTGGTTTTACAGCAGGCCGGGAAATCAACACCTGGCATTGTTTTACGAATATTTTCATGGCGATAACGGCAGCGGGCTTGGCGCCAGTCATCAAACGGGTTGGACGTCGCTTGTAGCTGAGTTAATTAACGAACTGCATCACAGTAACGGAAAAACCGATCTGGCTTCTGAAGCGGCCGCTGCAGAAAATCAGGCGACATCTTAATCCATTTGACTAAAAGCCTGCTTAAAAGTTATTTAATTTTTAAATAAAAGGATAACGTGCAAACCATATTGGGCGCCGGAGGTTCTATAGGAGTGGAACTCGCAAAAATACTCCCTGTTTATACAGATGCAATCAGGTTGGTAAGCAGAGCACCTCAAAAAATTAATGCTGGTGACGAATTAATGGCTGTTGATATTTGCAATGCAAAGCAGGTTGATGAAGCCGTTAAAGGGTCGGAGGTAGTTTACCTTACCGTGGGATTTCCCTATCGGTTAAAAATATGGCAGGAGCGCTGGCCGCTCACCATGCGAAATGTAATAGGGGCATGTAAAAAATACCATGCACGCCTTGTTTTCTTCGATAACGTATATATGTACGACAGGGACTTCCTGCATCATATGACCGAGGAAACACCGGTAAGGTCAACCAGTAAAAAAGGGGCGATACGTGAACAGGTAGCTAATATGCTGACAGATGAGGTGAAATTAGGAAACCTTACTGCGCTTATTGCCAGGTCTGCAGATTTCACAAACGGTAAAAACAGTGTATTGCACCAATTAGTTACTGATAACCTGTTCAAAGGCAAAAAGGCAAATTGGCTCGAAAATGAAACGAAAATTCACAATTTCACTTTTGTATCTGATGCTGCAAAAGGTACAGCTATGTTAGGCAATACTCCCAGCGCTTTTAACCAGGTTTGGCATTTACCAACCGATGCTACTCCGTTAACCGGCCAGCAGTGGATTGAATTGTTTGCCGAAGCGTTAAACGCGAAGCCCCGTTATACTCTCTTAACTGCCCGTATGCTGGGGTTACTGGGTATTTTTATACCGGTGCTCAAAGAAGTGAAAGAAATGGCTTATCAATACGACCGCGATTACTTTTTTGACAGCAGTAAATTTAACGGGCATTTTTCTTATACCCCCGTTAGTCCCGCAAATGCAGTGCAATTGGCGCTGCAGGAGTTGAGGTGCTAAAATCTTTGTAAGCTTCTGCCTAACCAGTACCTTTGCTGCACTTTTGAAAAAAATGCAATGAGTACACCCCATTTATCTGAACAGGAAATTATACGGAGAGAAAAAAGGCTGGAATTGCAAAGGCTGGGTATCGATCCTTACCCCGCAGAAGCTTTCCCTGTTACCCATACTGCTATGGATATAAAGCACAATTTCTCAGAAGAAAAAAAGGAACAGTTTGCCGATATCAGTTTTGCGGGACGTGTGATGGGCGTGCGCGATATGGGCAAGGCTTCTTTTGCGGTGTTGCAGGATCATTCGGGCCGGATACAGATTTATGTAAAGCGTGATGATATCTGTACCGGGGAAGACAAGACCTTATACAATACAGTTTGGAAAAAGTTGATTGATATTGGTGATATTATTGGAGTGAAGGGTTATGGGTTTATTACCAAAACCGGTGAAATTTCCATTCACGTTACATCCTTTATAATTCTTTCTAAATCACTTAAACCGCTGCCTATTGTAAAAGAGGCAGAAGGGCAGAGTTTTGATGCGGTTACAGATCCTGAGTTTAAATATCGTCAGCGTTACGCCGACCTCATCATCAATCCGCAGGTGAAAGATGCGTTCATTAAACGCACTATGATGATTAACGCTATCCGCCATTATTTAAATGAGCACGGCGCCCTGGAAGTAGATACACCCGTGTTGCAAAGTATTCCGGGCGGTGCCGCCGCCAGGCCCTTTATTACACATCATAATGCATTGGATATTCCCCTGTACCTGCGTATTGCCAATGAACTATACCTCAAGAGGCTTATCGTTGGCGGATTTGACTGGGTATACGAGTTCAGCCGTAATTTTCGCAATGAAGGGATGGATCGCACGCACAATCCTGAGTTTACTATTCTTGAGTTTTACGTGGCCTACAAGGATTATTTCTGGATGATGAATACTACGGAAAATTTGCTGGAGCAGATTGTTGTGGCGATGCATCATACCACCGATGTGAAAGTGGGTGATAAAATGCTCAATTTTAAAGCGCCATATCAACGTGTTTCCATTTACGATGCCGTTAAAGAACATACAGGAATCGACATCAGCGGGATGGACGAAGAAGCGCTTAGGGCTACCTGTAAGCAACTGCATGTTGAAAGCAAACCTAATATGGGCAGGGGTAAATTAATTGATGCCATCTTTGGAGAAAAATGCGAACACCATTATATACAACCTACTTTTATCATTGATTATCCTGTGGAAATGAGTCCGCTCACTAAAAAGCATCGCAGCAAAGCTGGTTTGGTAGAACGTTTTGAGCTGATGATTAATGGTAAAGAAATTGCCAATGCCTATACGGAATTGAATGACCCTGTTGATCAACGCGAACGTTTTGAGGAACAGGTTAAACTTATGGAACGCGGCGATGATGAAGCGATGTTCATTGATCATGATTTTTTGCGTGCCCTCGAATATGGCATGCCGCCCACGTCGGGAATAGGGATAGGTATCGACAGGTTGTGCATGTTGTTAACTAACCAGGCGTCTATACAGGATGTACTGTTCTTTCCGCAAATGCGGCCGGAGAGAAAGGAGGGTGATGAAGCGCATTGATTTGCGGGAGCTATAACCACCCGGATCGCCTGAAAAAATAATACAGCAAACTACAGGCGGTGATGGTTACTGCAATTACCCCATAATAGCCATAATGCCAGTTGAGTTCGGGAATGAATTTAAAATTCATGCCATAAAAGCCGGCGATCATGGTAGGTATGGCGATGATGGCCGCCCATCCGGCAAATTTTTTTGACGTATCGTTTTGCGAGATGGAAATTAAAGAGAAATTGGCTTCCAGCGCTGTATTGAGCAGTTCCCTCGTGTTGTCTACTATTTCATTAATGCGTAGAGCGTGATCATAAATATCGCGGAAATAAGGCTGCGTTTCATTGGAGATGCATTGGATATCAAAGCGTATTAAACGATTACAAATATCTACTAATGGAGATACCGCTCTTTTTACTTCAAGGAGTTCCCTTTTTAACTGGTATATCTGCTCGGTGGTTTCCCGGCTTGGTTTTTCCTTAAAAACCTTATACTCTATAGACTCTAACTCCAGTTCCAGTTCATCCACAACAGGAAAATACTGATCCACAATGAAATCCATAATCGCATACAAAACAAAGCCCTGGCCCTTGCTTAATAAATCGGGCATTGTTTCGCATCGCGCCCTCACTTCCGTATACGGAACGGATGAGCCGTGCCTTACACTAACAATAAAATTCATCCCTACAAAAAAATGGGTTTCACCAAATTCAATATGGTGGGCTTTGTTCATTTGCGCTGTGCGGAGTACAACGAATATCGAATTGCCATATAGTTCTATCTTGGCCCGCTGATGCGCCCTGTTTGCATCTTCTATCGCCAGGTCGTGCAAGTCAAATTCCAACTGTACTTTACGGAGCATTTCCGCTGATGGGTCGTGCAGGCCAATCCAAACGAACTTATCTTTTTCTTTAAGGGTATCGTGTATTTTATGGAGTTCAACGCCGGCTATTCTTCGCCCGCCTGCATAGGCAGCGCAATTGATAATCTCTTTCATAT
>CAYMKT010000037.1:0-1952 GCA_964391065.1 uncultured Terrimonas sp.
CATCCCACCTAATTGTACTATTTTTGCCCCCACTAAATAGCCCGCGTTATGAAAAAAGGTCCTGTATCGCAGTTCATACAACATCATTACCGCCATTTTAACGCCGCCGCCCTCATGGATGCCGCCAAAGGCTACGAAACGCATTTGCTGGAAGGCGGTAAAATGATGATCACCCTTGCCGGCGCCATGAGCACGGCCGAACTGGGATTGTCGCTCGCGGAAATGATACGGCAGGATAAGGTGCATATCATTAGCTGCACAGGCGCCAATTTAGAAGAAGACATCATGAACCTGGTGGCGCACAGTCATTACAAGCGGGTTCCCAATTATCGCGACCTGAGTCCGCAGGAAGAATGGGACCTGCTCGAAAATCATTACAACCGCGTTACCGATACCTGCATACCGGAAGAGGAGGCCTTTCGGAGGATTCAAAAGCATATCGTAAAAATATGGAAGGAAGCAGATGCCGCAGGCGAACGGTATTTCCCGCATGAGTATATGTACAGGCTGCTGCTGAGCGGCGCTTTGGAACAGTACTATGAAATTGATCCCGACGATAGCTGGATGCTGGCTGCCGCTAAAAAAAATATACCGATTGTAGTGCCCGGCTGGGAAGACAGTACCATGGGAAATATTTTTGCTTCCTATATCATCAAAAACGAAATAAAAGCCACCACCATGAAGAGTGGTATTGAATACATGGTTTGGCTTAGCGAATGGTACCGTAAGAACAGTGGGGGTAAGGGTGTTGGATTTTTCCAGATCGGCGGCGGTATTGCCGGCGACTTCCCCATTTGCGTGGTGCCCATGATGTACCAGGACCTGGAATGGCACGATGTACCCTTCTGGAGCTATTTCTGCCAGATCAGCGACTCCACCACATCTTATGGTTCGTATTCAGGCGCTGTGCCTAACGAAAAAATTACCTGGGGTAAGCTGGACATCAACACTCCAAAATTCATTGTAGAAAGTGACGCCACCATTGTAGCGCCGTTGATATTCGCCTGGTTGCTGGGTTGGTAATTTTACCAATACGGAAGATTCAGAAAACCATGAGAAGAAATAAACAATGTGCCGCTACGATCCTTGTGTGTTCATGTGGCAGAATATATTCACCGCCATTGCATCAACGCCGAATTAAGCACCTGCTCAACTCTGCGCCGCGGCTTGTGAAAGTATACCATGCCATGCCCGGGCAGCATCATATCCATATCTACTTTTGAAAACCGGCGAAGCGATTGTATGTATCTTTGCTTATCAAAATCGATGGAACCATCCCAGCCGAAATCGCCCACCAGCAGGGTGCCGATTACATCGCCGCTTATCACCACTTTCCTGCCCGTCCAGTCAAACAAAAAAGCGGTACAGCCTGCACTATGCCCCGGCAAATGCATCACTTCCATTTCAATGCCTGCAATATTTATTTTTTCGCCGTCTTCCAGCAATTGATCAACGATAACGGGAGTAAAAGTTTTATGATACAAATAGCCGCAGCAACGTTCGTCGCCTGCAGCAACGGCCTCTGCTGTTTCACCAATAGCAACCAGTTTTACTCCTCTTTTCTTAAGTATATAGGCGCCACCTGCGTGATCGAGATGCGGATGGGTGAGCAGGCAGTAACGGATATCACCAGGCGAAAGATCCCAATACTCCATATTGGTAAAGATTTGTTCCATGGTGTCGCCGCATCCACAATCAAACATCACCAACCCTTCGCCCGTTTTCAGGATGTAGGAATTGCCATCGTTCCATAATGCTCCGGGCTCGTCAAACGTAACACCGTTGATATCGCCTCCTACCTGGAAAAGATCCCTTAATATCTGCATAATGGCTTTTTTTTAATGAGAATGATAAGATACGCTTATACTATGCGATGGGCCAAATATATCAAATGGGGTAAAAATTGCACAATTGCAATGATTTTCATCTTCCTTTCAATCCGGCTCCGCTCC
>CAYMKT010000037.1:2052-17610 GCA_964391065.1 uncultured Terrimonas sp.
CTTTTGGCCGGAAGCAGACGGCAAAATACATATTGATTCCTGGCGCGATGTAAGTCATGTAGATGACTACAGCATAAACATTATACCGCGTGATGAATTAGCGGCCGATGAAGCCACTGATGTAAAGCTGTTCTTTTTAAACCTGGGTGGATACAAGGAGAATGACCTGGAAGAATATCATTACAAAATGCTGGTAGCCTGCGCCGATAAAGGTGAGGCGGTCCGTCGGGCGAAATCAACAGCCTTTTACCGGCATACCGGCTTTTATGGCGCCGTTTCGCATATTGATGATAAATACGGAGTGGATGTAGATGATATTTACGAGATCGCTGATATTTTACCCGATGCAGTGAAAGAACAATACGCCATCAGGCTATCTCCGTCTGCACAAAACATAACGGATGAATTGCATGTTGGATACCTGAAGCTGGAACAGTTGGCCAATAGCTAACACAACGGCAGGCAAAAAACGTTCAAAGGATCTGGTTAAACTCCAGCCGCTCTCCATCAGGACCAATAACGTTAAAATATCTACAGCCGTTTTGCCAGAAGTTCAAAAACACGGGAGCTTCTTCTGCAATGGCAAACCCTTCTTTCTTTAAGACCGAAAAAGCGTATTCAATGTCGGGCACGTCAAATGCAATATGGTCTATATGCCCGTCTCTGCGGTTTCTGATAGCTTCTAATTGAACCGCAGGCAACTCGTACAATTCAATAATAATATCCCCCTTTTTCATCATCACACAGGTTCCCTTTCCTTGTTTTTCTGCAAACTCCGCCTGCATTACGTTGGCAAAGCCCAACCTCGCGTAAAACGATTCGGAAATCATCCTGTCGCTCACGGGGATCCCTACATGCTGAATAGATTGTATGGAAAGTTGAACCGGTTTACTCATAATAGAAGTTCAAAACACTTAGCTTCCTCTTTGGGAGCCTGTATTGGTTTGTTTACTTACGAAGCCGGCGGGTTTCGATTGCTTTTGGAAAAACTTAGAACCCTGGTTATTGGCAAGCTTAGTGGTTTTGTTACCCTTTTTTTTACCTTTTTGATGTTGCTGATTTTGCAGTGACATAATTCAATTTTTTTTACAAATATAACCTTTAACCATATTTCACGATTCTTCCCCAATCCAAAATACGAGGAACATTATCCGGGACTAAAAATTTCTACAAATTAACTGCCGATGACTTGATGCACGACGAACATTGAAATGGTGTGGTTCGGCTCATCCCGGAAAAACAATATTATGGGGATCTAAAAAATCTGCCGGACCGTCCGGCAATACCGAAGTTCATGAACCAGGCAATACAAATAGACTCGGTAAACGTGGATTGTAAAAAAGGAGATTATACCCGCATGGTATCCGGCAACCAATTTCTTATTGACTTCTTAATGTCTTTGGGAGAAAGTCCTTCCTGAAGTGTGCGCTGTACCAGCGCCACTAACTCGTCATCGGAAGCAAACCGCAATGCGGCTAATTGCTTAAAACTCAATTGTGCTTCAATATCTTCCAAACGTTGCCGGGTAAGCTGGTAATAACGTAAGCGAAGTTCTAACCGTACAATGCGGTCCTGACAAACCAGCGCATAATGTTGCCGCATCATAAAGCTCAGCCAACCGGTTATCAACGTTAATGCACTCACCAATAACCAGAGCGCTCTATTTACCGGATCTGTCATCATTCCTCTTACCCCAATAAAAAGCATTAATCCAACAACGGGATAAAAGATAAAATGATGCGGCGTATAATAGCGAACGTGATTACTGTATTGTTGTGTATTCATTTTTTTATTGTATTGCTGATCGCTTCCTTAATAGTAGTGATTCATTTTTCCCGAATCCGGTTAACGGCGTTTTCCGCTTTAAGTTGACAAGCTGCTTCAAAACAAAACCGGACTGGCTTAGGCCAAACCGGTTGAATTATTGGGGATTAAATGTCTTTTCAATTACAGCTTCCTGATCTTTATATTCTTAAACCACACTTCGTTTCCGTGGTCCTGTAAAACAATACGGCCGGTTTTATATTTAGCAAAATCTTCCATGTTTTTGAATTTGCTGCCGGCAACCATCGCATTCCAGTTATCATCCCATAAAGTAGTCGACACAACCTTTGCTCCATTTTGCCACAACTCCAGTTTACCGCTTTTGATCTTTATCTCCGCTGTGTTCCACTCTCCAACGGGTTTCACATTCTCGGGCTTGCTGGTAATTAAATCATATAAATCACCTGCGCGGTGCTTAATAATTTTCGCATCGGGATGTCCATTGTTATCCAGCACCTGCATTTCGGGACCAGTATAGTACGAATGTTTGTATTTAGGGTCTTCCTTCGCAAGGAATATGATACCGCTATTACCATTAGGTGAGATTTTCCAATCTACCTTGAAATGAAAATCACCGTATTCTTCAGCAGACACAGCATCTCCTCCACCTTCCTTACCTTCAGTTGCCGCTTTGTAATGAATAGCCCCGTCCTGCACGTCCCATGCACTGCCCAAATCCGGCTTATTAAATGTATGCCAGCCATTGGTAGTGGCGCCATCAAATAACAATTGCCAGCCTTGTTTTTTTTCTTTTTTTGAAAGGGTATTGTCATTAGCGTTTTGTGCAGCAGCACTGTTTAACATGCCCGCGGTAACAATTAATAAACCGCCAACCAGCACTGTTCTAAAAATCTTCATAATGTTTATTTAATAGTGAGAATATATTTAACCATCGCTTCGGCATCATCGAGCGATAGGGTAGCATGGGGAGGCATGGGTATCTCACCCCAAACGCCGGTACCGCCAGCTACTATCTTTTCAGCCAGCATCTTAAGATCTTTTTCTTTGTACTTTTTGGCCACTTCGGAGTAAGCAGGCCCCACTAGCTTATCTTTATCCATGTGGCAGGCCCGGCAATCAGAACCTGCGAGGAGCGCTTTCCCATCTTTTTCGGGCGTGGCCGCAGGCGTTTGTGCCGCAGGGGTGTTGGCAGTTTCCGCAGCAGCAACTGCTGTAACAGAAGACGTTTCACTACCTTCACCTATTTGTGGGTTCACATTAACACTGATGGGCTTTTTCACCGTTTCGGGAGCGTGACCGCAGGCATAACCCGTTGCAATTAAAGAAAATACGATTACCGCTTTTTTCATGTGTTTATTTTTTATCGTTTTCGTCAAGTGTCCGCCTCAACACTACCGCCAGGTTCCATGCTTCGGGAAAAAGAGTTCACTATAGTAATCTTCCGAACGGCGACCCGCCGCAGGTGATGGCGCATTTCATGCTGAACCTGCTAATGTCATGGTTTTGTCAGAAATGAGGGCGTAAATATCCGAAGAAATATCACTCAAGCCCTAAAACCTTCCGATTAAATTTTTCATCACTTCCCGTTCCGGCAAAATCGTCAAATGCTTTTTCCGTTACCCGGATGATGTGGTCTTTAATAAATGGAGCGCCTTCAGCAGCGCCTGCTTCAGGATGTTTAATAGCGCATTCCCATTCCAGCACCGCCCATCCCGCATAATTATAGGCAGCTAATTTGCTGAAAATCGATTTGAAATCCACTTGCCCATCGCCGAGTGAACGGAAACGACCGGCACGTTCAACCCAGCCCTGGTACCCACCATATACACCCTGCTTTCCTGTGGGATTAAATTCCGCATCTTTTACATGAAACATACGTATCCTTTCGTGGTAGTGATCTATATAGTCGAGGTAGTTCAAACATTGTAAAACAAAATGACTGGGATCGTACAACAGGCAGGCACGCGGATGGTTGTTTACTTTCTCCAAAAACATTTCGTAGCTAATACCGTCGTGCAGGTCTTCCCCAGGGTGTATTTCGTAGCACAGGTCAACACCATTTGCATCAAACTCATTTAATATGGGCAACCAACGGTTACCCAATTCGGTGAAGCCCGTTTCGACCAGTCCCGCCGGGCGTTGTGGCCAGGGGTAAACGGTATGCCATAACAATGCGCCGCTAAATGTGGCATGTGCTTTTAATCCGAGGTTTTGTGAGGCCTTAGCGGCATATTTTAACTGCTGTACAGCCCATTCGGTACGTGATTTGGGATTGCCGCGATGAGCTTCAGGTGCAAATCCATCGAACAATTCATTATAGGCGGGATGAACCGCCACCAATTGACCTTGTAAGTGTGAAGAAAGCTCTGTGATCTGCAAGCCCGCCCCATTTACGATGCCTTTAATTTCATCTGCATAGGTCTTACTTTCAGCGGCTTTTTGCAGATCAATAATCCTGCTGTCCCAGGAAGGGAGCTGAACACCAACATAACCTAACCCTGCCGCCCACTCGCAGATGGATTTTAAACTGTTAAAAGGCGGCTGATCACCTAAAAACTGCGCAAGGAATATGGCAGGTCCCTTGATATTTGTCATGATAAGAGAATTTATTACTTTAATAATATGTTATTGGAGCAGAAAGACGAGGAAGGCGCCAGGTATGGATGATGAAATTGCATGTTCGCTTCCCAATTACTTTATTCCCCATAACGCTACTCCCAATACCCCTCGCCTATACTTTAAACTCCGTCCACTTTTCCTTACTGGCTCCGCTTTCCACCACATTATCTATGAAAGCCATTCCTCTTACGCCTTCATATACCGTGGGAAAATCTAACATTTCTTCTGTAGGCTTTTGTCCGTCTATGCGCGCAGATAAGGTAAGCGCGAAATTGCGGTAAATATTCCCAAATGCCTCCAGGTAACCTTCGGGATGGCCGCCCGGAACACGGGTATTGTGTTTGGCATAAGCGCCAAGATAAGCTCCGCCAGTCCGGTAAATTTGCGTGGGTTGGTCAAGCGATTTTACCAATAAGGTGTTAGGTTCCTGCTGCGCCCATTCCAGTCCGCCTTTTTCTCCATATATCCGTATTCTAAGGGCATTTTCTTCCCCCGCAGCCACCTGCGATGCCAGTAGTACGCCTGCAGCTCCATTGTCGAATTTCAACAACACATTCCCGTCATCATCCAGCGCCCTGCCTTCTACCATTACGTTTAAATCGGCGCTTAGTTTGGTGATCTTTAAACCTGAAATATACTCCGCTAAATGCGCCGCGTGGGTTCCAATATCTCCCATACAACCGCTTTTACCCGATTTTTTAGGGTCTGTTCTCCAGGCGGCCTGTGCGTTCCCTTCTCTTTCAGTAAGTTTACTTAACCATCCCTGTGGATATTCTACCCAAATCTTCCTTACTTTTCCAATTGCCCCTTCTTTGATCATTTGTTTGGCCTGTTTAACCATAGGATAACCGGAATAGGTATGGGTGAGGCATAGAACCAATCCGGTTTCTTCCACCTTTTTCTGCAACTGCCGGGCTTCATCAATCGTAAAAGTCATTGGCTTCTCAATCACCACGTTAAACCCTTTGCTCAGGGCAAGCATCGCCGGAGCAAAATGCGCAAAATTCGGCGTAACGATGGTTACAAAATCTATGCGCTTATCGGCTGGTAAAAGACTTTCCTTTTCCAGCATTTCTTCGTAGTTCAAATAAGTCCTGTCTTCCGGCAAAAACAAAGCTTTGCCCGAGTCGGTGGCCACCTCAGGATTTATACTTAGAGCGCCACTACTTAGTTCTATAAGACCGTCCATATTAGCAGCAATGCGGTGAACGGCTCCGATGAAAGCATCTTTGCCTCCACCAATCATTCCCATTCGTAATTTTCTGTTCATGAAAAAAAGATTAACGTATTAAAAAATCAGAAACGGGTTTAAAAATAAAACATTTACATATACTGCCCATTTGTTTTTTAAATAACAATTTATTTTTATCGCAGGGTTTTTCACTTCTGCACCGGCAGCAGTTGACCTGCCCATTGACCCGCATCTCACGAAAAGGCATTAGCAATTAAAAAGGATGTTTTTATAAAACATTCAGTACCTTAACCGCTCATTATTTTTGAACATGTCCGGTTACTCATCACATCCACGAAGGCGCGCCATTAAGAATATTGTTTTAGGATCCCTGGCCATGGGAACCGCCCCCGGCGCGTTTGCCAGTTCTTCACCTAAAGAACAAGAAGTCAATTATACCATGAAGGGAAATATCAATCATTCCGTATGCCGGTGGTGCTATGGTGGCATTCCATTGGACGACTTATGCGCGGCGGCAAAAAAAATGGGCATCACCGCTATTGACCTGGTCGGCCCAAAAGATTGGCCGGTGCTGCAAAAGCACGGCTTATATTCTTCCATGTGCAATGGAGCGGAGATCAATTTAGAAGACGGGTTCAATCACACGGAATTTCATCCGCAGTTAATAAAAAATTATTCGGAAATGATTCCGCTGGTGGCCAAAGCAGGTTACAAACAACTCATTTGCTTTAGCGGAAGCCGCAGAGAACTGGATGATGAAACCGGCTGGAAAAATTGTACCGAAGGATTGAAGCAGGTAATTGGCATTGCAGAAAAACACAAGGTAGTACTGGTAATGGAATTGCTCAACAGCAAGATTGATCACAAGGATTACCAGTGCGACAAAACTGCATGGGGAGTGGAATTGGCCAAACGAATCGGCTCTGAAAATTTTACACTGTTGTACGACATCTACCATATGCAGATAGATGAGGGCGATGTGATACGTAATATCAGAGATCATTTTCAATATATTTCGCATTTCCATACGGGCGGTGTTCCGGGGCGGCACGAAATCAATGAGTCACAGGAATTATATTACCCAGCGATTATGAAAGCGATTGTGGATTTGGGTTTTAAGGGCTATGTAGCGCAGGAGTTTATTCCTACCCCAAAAGATACGGCAGGTCAATTAGCCGCTTTACAACAGGGAGTTCAAATTTGCGATGTGTAAAGTATTTTATATTAAGCGATAAATGCCCGGTTAAACACCTGGATTTTTACTCCTCTTTTGGCTATGACATCGAAAATGACACCTCGGTCATTGGCTTTTAAATCATCATCGCAACCGGGTCTTTTTATTCAACAAAGAGTTTGAATCAATAAAATAATATGTTGTGCCAGACAACGATTACGATGCCATTGTAACTGGCTCCGGAATAAGTGGCGGCTGGGCCGCAAAAGAATTGACCCAAAAGGGATTGAAAGTTTTGATGCCGGAACGTGGACGTAACATTGTACACGTAAAGGGCGACCGGTTATGGGCAAGTTCTTAGAAAGAGTTTATCGTTTCTGGTTTTTTAGTTTGTTCCAGGGACGAGTGTGCCACTTCCAGACTTTGTGAAATTGGTTTGCTACAATGCCCGTAGTTTTATTGATGCAACATTTTAAAACCTATAGCGTTACAGCAGGTATGCAAAAATGGGTTTATCTCGCGATTGTTATTTTAGGACTTACCGCCTGTAGCGGAAATAAAAACACGCCTGACGTATCGGATATTAAAGTGCACCTGGAAGTGCAGCGCTTTGAGCAGGATTTTTTTGCCATAGATACCAATCATATTTCTGCAGCAATGCCGGCATTGCTGGAAAAATATCCTGTATTTCTGCCCGATTTCATTCAGCATATCCTCGGGCTTTCGCTGTCCGACGATGGAGGTAAATCGGATGCCGCGATAAAAATGTTTTTGCATGATTACCGGTTGGTGGAAGATACTGCGGCAAAAATATTCAGCAATTTTATCGCCATTGAAGATGACGTGAAAAAAGGGCTCCAATTCACGAAATATTATTTTCCTGCCTACAAAGTACCGGAAAAGCTGATCACTTTTGTTGGCCCGCTCGATGCCATATTTCAAACCGCTACCGGAAAAACAGGCGATGTCATTACGCAAGATGCAATGGCCGTGGGCTTACAACTGCACCTGGGTAAGGATGCTTCCCTGTACCAAAGCCAAATGGCGCAGTCGCTGTTTCCCAAATATGTATCGCGGAAATTTGAACCTGCCTATATTGCGGTAAACTGTATGAAAAATATTATTGATGATATTTACCCACCCCGCGCAGAAGACAAAACCCTGCTTGATTTAACGATCGATAAGGGCAAACGCTTATACGTGTTAGATAAACTGTTACCCCATGTAGCCGATACTTTAAAAATTGGTTATACCGCCGCGCAACTAAAAGGCTGCTACGATAATGAAGGTGTGATCTGGAGTTTTTTGCTTCAAAACAATTTGATTTACAACAGCGACCCACTCAGAATTCAATCCTATGTTGAAGAAGGCCCGCAAACCCAGGAATTGGGCGATGGCTCTCCGGGCAATATTGCATTGTTCCTGGGCTGGCAGATCATCAAAAAATACATGGAAAAATTTCCAGACACTTCTATCGACGGGTTGCTGCAAATGGATGCCAAACAAATTTTACAGGATTCCAAATACAAACCCAGGTAAAGATTCCGGTTTCAAACGAGAATATTTCCGTTGTCAATAATTCAAATGACCAAAATTCCCATTTTTATAATCGGCGATGGCCTGTTCCACCTCTTCTTTTGTATTCATCACAAAATTATCTTTCGCTGCTACCGGTTCATTAATGGGTTCGGCAGAAAGCAATAGAAGCTGCGCATCCTCTTCAGCAGTTACAATTATTTCATCATTGTCTTTTTCAAAAACAATAAGATGGTGTTGCTCAACGCTTTCTTGGTTTACACAAATTTTCCCTTTTATTACGTATAACAAAGTCCAATACCCTGGCGTGGCCGGGAACTGCACTCTTTTGCCATTTTTGATTTCCCCAATAATGGAAATCACCGGCGTAAAGCTTTCCAGCGGACCCTTTTTGCCGTCATACGCACCGCTGGCCAAACGGAGCGCTACGCCCTCCTGCTGCATTACTTCCGGCAACTGTTGTTTGGTAGCTGACTGGTAAGAGGGTTCATCCCATTTACGGGCTGCCGGAGCGTTTACCCAGATTTGAATAAATTCCTGTACCCCGCCGTATTCCAGCAGCCTTTGTGTTGGACCTTCGCTATGCAGTATGCCCTTACCGGCAAACATCCATTGCACATCGCCGGCTTGTATAATTTCATCGTGCCCGGCGCTGTCTTTATGATAACCTTCGCCCTGCAGCATAAAAGTAACGGGCGAAAAGCCCCTGTGCGGATGCGGATGTATGCGAAATTCCGATCCAGCCGTAATCGTCTCGGGTTTTAGGTGATGCAAAACGATAAAAGGATTTGCAAAACGGAATTCTTTATGAGGCAATGGCTGCAATACGGTTTCTTCTTTGGTGATTTGCTTTTCGCGTCCCAAAAGAATATGGTCTATTTTCTTTTGCATATCTGATTGGTTTTCGTTTCATTAATTTCACCTACGCTAACACACCGAATTTCCCTGATTGAAAATCTTCAATGGCTTCCTGTATTTCCTGTTGGGTATTCATTACAAATGGCCCATAACTCGCAATAGGTTCATTGATGGGTTCTCCACTCAATAACAACAGTGTGCTGTTTTCACTGGCACTGATGGTAATGTCATCACCATCGTTGTTAAATAATACGAAGCTATGCAAGGGCGCTTTTGTTCCGTTAACTTCAACATTACCATTAATTACCAATAGTGCCGAATTATGCTCTGCCGGAACGGAAGCCGTTAGTTCTGCACCCCCTTTCAATTTAATATCAAACAGGTTTACCGGCGAATAGGTGGTGGCAGCACCTGCCACCCCATTAAAGTTTCCTGCTATTACATTCACTTTTCCATTTCCATCAGCCAGTTCTACTTTGCCCATCTGGTTGGCCGTAATGGCCTGGTAGTGAGGTGGAGTTGATTTATCTTTTTTGGGCAGGTTCACCCAAAGCTGCACCATTTCAAAAGGTCCACCGGTTTTGGAGAACTGTTCTTCGTGGTATTCTTTATGCAAAATACCCGCACCGGCTGTCATCCATTGTACATCACCAGGCCTAATAACCCCACTATTGCCCGCACTGTCTTGATGAGCCACACTGCCCTTATAGGCAATGGTTACCGTCTCAAACCCCTTATGCGGATGTACACCCACCCCTTTTACGGTTTCGGATGGCCCAAAATCATATTCGGCGTTGAAATCGAGCATTAAAAAAGGGCTGATTCTACGTTGTTCGATATTTGCCCCTGGTATGTAGTTGTATACCCTGAAGCCATCGCCAACCATACCCGGACGGGCAGGTTGCGGAGTAATACTTTCAATTGTTTTTTTCATATCATTCATTTTTGTTTTTAAACCGCACCGAATATTGCTATCTGGGTGGCATAATATTGCTACCATAGGTGGATCCGGCTTCCACATTTTGTAAAGGATTGTCAGTAAAAGAAACCGTTGCCTTGCCAGTGGTTGTTTGCCGCTCCAGCGCTTCAGTAATTTCGCTGTTTAACAATCCGCTCCCGCCACCGTAGTGCTGGATAATAATAACATCCGGGTGCTGGTGGGTAAACAGTTTCCGCAACTTTTTGTCTTCTTCTCCGGAAAGGCCGTTTGTAAGCAGCACCACATCAAAACGACGCTGGTGAAATTTTTCGATCGCCGCTTCATCGGTGCTTACACCCGTTCCGCTCCACAGCGGGTTGCTATTTACCAACCTGGTTACGGTTTGCAATATTTCTTCATTTCTTCCTATAATCAGCATTTCTGTTTTCATTGTCTTTCAAGTTATCGTTTACAATCAGTTCAGCATCGGCACATCCATCAATAAAATAAATGCATCAGTGCCTGCCGTAATAACAATCTTTTCTGCATACTATCGCTATGTTCAAGATCGCCTTCGAGCGGAATGGAAATGATTTCCATATTATCGTGGGGATGCTTGCCAAAACCTTTGCCTGGCGCTACAGTATCGTCATTCAGCACGCGTAAGGCGCCAAAATGCATCCGTTCGGGGTTATAGTAATTAGCGAAGCTAAAAGTATGATAACTGTTAAGCCAGCCATGATCGGCATGGCCTCTTGTGTTGGCTTTGTGTACCATCGTATTTGCCATATCGTTTATTTTAATAAGGCAAAAGTAGTAAGCGGCAGGCGGCAGGAAAATAATGCAGGTTAATAAAAAAACTTAATCCAGGTTAACTGTCTTTTTATTTCTTCGCGGCAGCCTGGCTCAGCATTTTACTTAAAAACTCAGGTGTAACGCCAATGTACGCCGCAATTTGCTTTTGCAGCAAACGCTGGATTAATGAAGGATAAAGACGACAAAAATTTTCATAGCGCTCTTTAGCAGGCAGGCTCAGGTTATTAATCAGCCGGTGTTGGTAGGTAGCCAACGCGTTCTCCGCCAGTATGCGGAAGAAGCGTTCAAACTTTGGCACGGTACTGTATAAATTCTCCAGGTCCGATTTATACAGCAGGACTACTTCGGTATCTTCAATCGCATCAATGTACAAAGTGCCGGGTTGCTGTTTTAAGAAACTTGCCATATCGCCAATCCACCAACCCGGCGGTGCAAACTGAAGTACATGCTCAAACCCGTTTTTATCAATGGAATAACTTCTCAAACAACCTTCTACCACAAAAACCTGGAATTTGTTAATATCTCCTTCGTGAAACAGGTATTGCCTGCGCTTGATTTTTTTGTGCTGCAACAGCGAAATAAAATAAGTTTCCTCTTCTGTTGCAAGATTGATGTGCTTCGCAATATTTTGCAATAACAATTCGTGGTTCATTGTAAAAATTAGCAGCAAAAATAACTAAACAGGGCTATTATATTGATATCAAAAACTAACAGTACCATTCAAAATCTGAGCTTAATGACAAGAGTTCTATATATCTTCAACATTGACTTGATTCCTGTAAACGATTATATCTTTCTTTTCTTTTTTGGCAAGCAAAAAAGAAACAAAAAAAGGCCCGTCCGACTGAACATCGTTCGGGCGGGCACACGAAAACGAATACTGCCCGTTTTCGTGCCTGTTCCCTGATTTGGCTATTGTACTACTGTGGCTTCAACCACAGCAGGTCTGTTGCAGACATCTGGTTCAACCAAAATCACTATTTACAAAACATCTTCACGACTTAAACGACTAATTCTAATATTTTTCCCACTCATGTATTTGAATGGAAATCACAACGTGGTTTTCGAAAAATAGAATTCAAATATGTAGCTATTATTCTAAAACCTTCTGAATTCAGCTTAAATTACTCAACAAACAATAACCTTATGCAAAAGATAATATGCTTCGCCTTAGTACTATGCCAGTTTCAATTGAACGGGAATGGCCAAAATAAAGACGAGAAGACCCTTCTGAAAATACTCGAAGAGCAAACGTTCTATTGGAATAAGGGCGACCTGGACAATTTTGTAAAAGGTTACTGGAACAACGATTCCCTGATGTTCATTGGCAGCAGCGGTGTGGTATATGGCTATCAAAACACCTTGGATCGTTACAAAGAAACATACGGCGATTCTTCCAAAATGGGGAAACTCCAATTTGAAATCATCCATGTAAAAAAACTCTCGCCGGTATATTATTATGTGGTGGGAAAATGGTTTTTAAAAAGAACCGCTGGAGATGTTGGCGGGCATTATACCTTGCTGTTTCATAAAATAAACGGGGAATGGAAGATTGTAGCCGATCACAGTAGCTAATGCAATTAATCATCGTGCACGATCAAACCTGGAAACGAGGCGCTACACCGGTTTTTTCAAACCGTCATTCGCTTTTCCATACCCGGTAAAAAAAATAAATGAGCGCTGTTAAGCTCACTGCAAACCATACGTAGAATATCGCGTTAAACCCATTAAAGCTCCCACCGATCATTGCCCATTCCAGGTATAAACCAAAAAATATAGTGATCATTGCCCAAAGCGTGAGCACAGAGATCACCTGCACGATCTTCATCAACATCCGTTTTATTTCCGGTTCCATTCCGCTGCTCATGCTCAAAAATTTAAGCGGTTAATTTAACAACAGTTGCCTGAACGCCAACGAATCTCCGTAAAACACATTAAAGTCTACCTTATGATCAATGCCATTTACCCTGCCGGTTTCGCTGTGTTGCCAAAAGATCCAGTCTCTTCCAATACGTGGCTTACCGGGTTGCAGGTAATGCGCCACCCATAACGGATACTCATCAAACGCTTCTCCCAGGTACTGCTCGTAAAAATCCACATTGGTATAAATGATGGGTTTTACTTTGTAATATTTTTCAATAATGGTGAGCCACTCTTTTACCCGCACTCTAAGAATGGCGGGCTTTACCCTATATAATTTCTCAACATCCAGCACTGGCGGCAGGTCGCCGGGTTCGAGGGTTACCTGTGCTATGAAATTATCCGCCTGTTTCCTTGGACTTTTGGTTGGCAGAAAAAAATGGTAGGCGCCCCTTGTCATCCCTTCTTCCCTTGCATTATACCAGTTCCGCTTGAACTGCCTGTCTACGCTCTCCAGCCCTTCCGTTGCTTTAATAAACACAAACCCCAACTGCAGGTCTTCAACATTCATCTTTCTTACCTCCTCCCAGTCTATCACATCCTGGTGGTGAGAAACATCGATGCCATGAACCGAATAATTAACCGGTATGTCGATGCCAAAAGCGGTGTAGCGTACAAAATGAACATGGTATTCTTTCCACATCATATAGCCATATATGGCAGCGGCCATCAGTAGCATAATGCCTGTCATCACCAGTAAAGCCTTCCAACCGGGAATTGTGTTTTTTTTACGCGCCATAGGGTTGTGAATGCGGGAGAAAAGAACCAAATATCAAAAAGCAAGTTCCAAAGAAAGCTCAAAGCCGAAGAAAGCCCAAATATCAAAACTCGAAATCCGAAACTAAAAACCACAAACCGTCAAACGCTGTGTTCAATAATCTCCAATCTTACATTTCAAATTCGGCTATACTAATACTCTCTTTGTTTCGTACATGGTTTCCCGCAATT
Source organism: uncultured Terrimonas sp. (assembly GCA_964391065.1). GTDB lineage: Bacteria > Bacteroidota > Bacteroidia > Chitinophagales > Chitinophagaceae > Agriterribacter. The sequence goes on from CAYMKT010000037.1 coordinate 15,820, forward strand.
GCTTCACTCTTTCGTCCTGGAGGTATTCATCAAATGTGGTGAGCCTGTCAATAATACCTTTTGGTGTTAGTTCAATCACCCTGTTGGCAACCGACTCCATAAACGTGTGGTCGTGCGAAGTAAGCAATACCACTCCTTTAAAATTCACCATGCTTTCGTTGAAGGACTGTATGCTTTCCAGGTCAAGGTGATTGGTAGGTTCATCCAGTATCACCAGGTTGGGGTTTTGGATCATCATCCGGCTGAGCATGCACCTCACTTTTTCGCCCCCGCTCAGCACACTGGTTTTCTTCAATATTTCATCTCCGCTAAACAGCATTTTTCCTAAAAATCCACGGAGGAAAGGCTCGTCCACGTCTGTTACGTTTGAGGGAACAAATTGCCGGAGCCAATCCATCAAATTAATGTCCTTCTGCTCAAAATATTCAGAATTGTCGTTGGGTAAATAGCCCTTCGTAATAGTAGTACCCCATTCATACTTCCCTTTATCTGCTTCCTGCTTCCCGTTAATGATCTCAAAAAAAGAAGTGAGCGCCAGATGATCTTTAGAAAAGAAAGCGATCTTATCCCCTTTGTTCACAGAAAAACTTACATCGCTGAATAACACCCTGCCATCTTCCGCCTTTTTAAATAATTTTTCAACATTCAGCACCTGGTTGCCTACCTCACGGTCCTGCTTAAAAATAATGCCGGGGTAGCGGCGGTTGGAAGGTTCAATATCTTCAATCACTAATTTCTCCAATGCTTTTTTACGGGAAGTAGCCTGCTTGCTTTTAGATGCATTCGCGCTGAACCGGGCAATAAAGTCCAGCAGGTCTTTGCGCTTATCTTCCATTTTCTTGTTCTTGTCCGACAATTGCCGGGCTGCCAACTGGCTGCTCTCGTACCAGAAGGTGTAGTTACCGGTGTAGATTTTTATTTTCTGGCGGTCTACGTCGGCTACATGCGTGCATACGGAATCCAAAAAGTGCCTGTCGTGACTTACCACAATCACTATATTCTCATAATCTGCCAGGAAGTTCTCCAGCCAGCTAATGGTTTCCACGTCAAGGTCATTGGTGGGCTCATCCAATATTAAGATGTCGGGATTTCCAAACAGGGATTGTGCAAGCAATATTCTTACTTTCAAACTTCCCGGAAGTTCTTTCATCAGCGTTTGATGGTATTCTTCCGCCACGCCCAGTTCGCCCAGCAATGTACCGGCATCGCTTTCGGCAGTATAGCCGCCCATTTCACCAAACTCGCCCTCCAGTTCGCCGGCACGCATGCCATCTTCTTCGGTAAAATCCTCTTTCGCATAAATAGCGTCGCGATCCTGCATTACCTGCCACAGCTTATGATGGCCCATCATTACGGTTTGAAGCGCGGTATGTTCATCAAACTGGAAGTGGTTTTGCGATAAAACCGCCATTCTTTCGCCGGGAGTAATATCAATCGTTCCTTTACTGGGATCAATTTCACCGGAAAGGATCTTTAAAAAGGTTGACTTTCCCGCACCATTGGCGCCAATAACGCCATAACAATTACCCTTGCTGAAACTCAGGTTCACCTCGTCGAATAGTACCCTTTTACCAAAGGATAACGATACATTGTTCACTGAAATCATAAACTGCTGCTTATTTAAATGCTATTTTGATCAAAACAAGGCGCAAAGGTACGATTTAATGCCAAGGGAAATGGCGTGATGCTGCGCAAATTTGTGTGAAAACAGGATTAACAACGCAACACTTTAGTTACCATTACCGGCTCAAATGGTAAAATCATCGCCAAACAAAACGCAGATAATATGAT
>CAYMKT010000037.1:17710-29606 GCA_964391065.1 uncultured Terrimonas sp.
CCATTACCGGCTCAAATGGTAAAATCATCGCCAAACAAAACGCAGATAATATGATACCAGGGAGGTGATCTGCGTTTCTACAGGAGCCACAGCCCCGGCAAGGGGTATATGCTGATATCATCAACTACTGACAATGCGGTTTAAAGTATAGCTAAAATAATTATACAATAGCCAAAAGAAAAGCGTTTTTTCGTCAGCAAATATCTGCAGGGGCAGGCTTTTTTGCATATGAAACAAGCGATTCGAATCCTGTAGAGACGAAAACGCGGCCGTGAATGAAAATCACAAAAGATGTTTATATTTATTGATTCTATCTACCTGTCATACCTTTAAAAACCTGGTCTTTTTATGAGCATATTTTCTCCCTGTTTGCCCGCATCCCTGCGCTTTTCTTTGGTTTATTTCCTTCCTGTTTTTCTTTTCTGTGTTATGTTCACGGGATGCCAGTCTCCTGATAAAACATCAACAGATACTATACCGTTGTCTGATGAGCAAAGACATTTGCCGGAGAATGCATTGAGAGGATTAACAGTTGCTGATGACCTGCAAGTGAGTTTATTCGCCAATGAACCCATGCTGGTAAACCCAACCAACATGGATATTGACGAAAGAGGACGGATTTGGGTATGCGAAGGCTATAATTACCGCTATTCGCTCAACCCCGACAACCCCTATAAAAAGGAAGGCGACCGGATTGTAATATTAGAAGATACCAATGGCGATGGGGTAGCCGACAAACAAACCATTTTTTACCAGGGTGAAGACATCAACTCGGCATTAGGAATAGCGGTGTTAGGCAATAAAGTAATCGTTTCACGCAGCCCCGATGTTTTTGTATTCACAGATAACAATAATGATGGGCTAGCTGATAAAAAAGATACGCTGTTTACAGGCATCAGTGGCAAGGAACATGACCATGCCATACACGCCTTCAATTTTGGACCTGATGGAAAGCTGTATTTTAATTTTGGAAATGCCGGACAAACGTTAAAGGACAAATTCGGAAACACCGTAAAAGACATCTGGGGAAATGAGGTAATAGCTAATGGTCGTCCCTGGCGCGAGGGCATGGTTTTCCGTTGCGACCCCGATGGAAAAAACATTGAAGTACTGGGCAATAATTTCAGGAACCCTTATGAAATAGCCGAAGATTCGTATGGCACGCTGTGGCAATCGGATAATGATGATGATGGCAACCGCGGTGTACGCATCAACTACGTAATGCCCTATGGCAATTATGGATTTAAAGATGAAATGACTGGCGCCTCCTGGCCTGAGCGACGTATTAACCTTGAGGATTCTATTCCTTACCGCCACTGGCATTTAAATGATCCCGGTGTGGTTCCCAACATGTTACAAACCGGCGCCGGCTCTCCCACCGGTATCCTGGTATATGAGGGCGAGCTGTTACCGGAAAGGTTCCATGGTCAGCTCATTCATAGTGATGCTGGTCCAAATGTGGTGCGCTCTTATGCTGTTGCACCGGATGGCGCCGGCTACACTGCCAGCATTAACAATATTGCGGAAGGAACAGGCGACAACTGGTTTCGCCCTTCGGATGTTTGTGTTGCGCCGGATGGATCTTTGTTTATTTCGGATTGGTACGACCCCGGGGTGGGTGGCCACCAGGTAAAAGACTTTGCGAAGGGCAGAATTTTCAGGGTTACTCCTAAAGGACGAAGCAAATATAAAATTCCCGCAATTTCACTGTCCACTGCAGAGGATGCGGCGGAGGCCTTGCAAAGTCCTAATTTATCTACCCGCTACCTGGCCTGGCAAAAACTGCACAGTATGGGCGAAAGTGGGTCGCCCGCGCTGGAAAAAATGTTTGCTTCGCAAAACCCCCGTTTTCGCGCCCGTGCATTATGGTTACTCAGCAAAATTGAAAATAAAGGGCTCGGCTACATCCAGGAGGCCATTAAAGACAATGACGCTAATATCCGTATTACGGGGCTAAGGGCTGCTTTGCAAATCAATGCTGATACGATTGCTTTAGTAAAGTCATTATTAAACGACCCCAATATCGAGGTAAAAAGGGAGGCGCTCCTGGCGCTTCACCATAATACATCACCGGAAGCGCCGGCATTGTGGGCCCAACTGGCACAACAATATAATGGAAAGGATCGATGGTATCTCGAAGCGATCGGCATTGCTGCAACCGGACAATGGGACCGTTATTTCAATGCCTGGTTACAACAAGTTGGAGAGCATTGGAATACGGCGGCCGGAAAAGATATTGTGTGGCGTGCGAGGGCTAATGCAGCCTTGCCGTTGCTTGCCCAAATCATCAGCGATTCTTCGGCAAATCCCCGGCAGCATCTAAAATATTTTCGCGCTTTTGATTTTTATAAGAACGCAGACAAACAAAAAACCTTGTTGAGCTTACTGGACGGCAACCATCCGCAACAGAGCTATATTGACGCGGTAACGCTTTTGCAGCTTGATGATAAAATAGCTCAAACGCCTATTGTAAAAAAAGCCCTGGCAAATGGTTTGGAAAATACGCGGGGAACACCGCTTTATATAGACCTGGTTAGAAAATTTAAATTAAAAGACAGAAATGAAGAACTCCTCGCTTTGTCTGAACAAAGCAATGACGAATCAACAAAAGCGGATGCCATCCGGCTCCTTCTTGAATCGGGCGGTACCTCAATCATAACAAATGCCTTATCGCAAAACGACGATATCAGTGGACAAATGATCAATATGCTGGGTAAGGTTAACAGCGATGCATCCAGGAAGTTGCTTGGACAGTTTGTGATCAATAAGAATAATTCGCTTGCACTCAGAAAGGAGGCGGTATCGGCTTTGGCTACAGGAAGAAATGGCGAAGCCAGTCTGCTTGATTTAGTGAAAAATAAAAAACTGCCTGCCGACCTCGAGGGTCTTGCCACGGATGTCTTTACAAAAACACACCGAAAAGACCTGAAAGAAGAAGCCGCCAAGTATCTTCCCATTTCTCTTAAAACGGTTAAATTACCACCGGTAGAAGAGCTCATGAAAATGCCGGGAAATGCGGATTCGGGGGCCATCGCGTTTGCCACTTATTGTGGCAGTTGTCACCAGGTGAAAGATAAAGGCATCGCTTTCGGTCCCGACCTGTCTGAAATCGGTTCAAAATTATCGAAGGAGGGTTTATTTACGGCTATCCTTGAACCCTCGGCCGGTATCAGTTTTGGGTTTGAAGGATATGCTTTTAAATTAAAAACCGGAGCCTCGTTATCCGGTTATATCGCCAGTCAAACGGAAGATGAAATCAGCATTAAAATGATCGGGGGAATTATTGAAAAATATAAGAAATCGGACATTCTTTCTAAAACAGTGTACGACCAATCCCTGATGCCAGAGGGCCTGGGTGAAGGAATGGGTGCGCAGCAACTAGTGAATGTGGTAGCGTATCTGACTACACTAAAAAGGAACTAACCCAACAAAAAGCCCCTGGCAAAAACCGGGGGGCGTTGCGATTCAAACGATTCTTTGACCCATTAATAAATCACATCAGAAAAGGAACAACAACGATAACGTTACCCCAACGTTAAGCCGGTTTTATCAAAATGTAATTGAAAAGCTTTGCGTTCCGGATGAGTCAGTTTGTACGGGTAAACAAAGGTTACAAAACTACCGGGCCATAACAGAAGGCATTTTATATACGGGAACAGTGCTGCAGGGTTCACCAAACATAAGACTCTTTACCACCGGGCGCAATTTAAGCGTGACGGCCGTATACGCTGCTTCGGGTAACATTACTTCCCCGCAACCCTTTATCACTACTCTTTTACCGGCATATTCTGCTGCCTGTATGCCTTCGATGTTACGGAGCAAGAGCGTTTGCAGTAAATGGCGCTCATCTCCAAACACCACCTCTTTTGCTATGGGTTGTAAATAAGACACGACAAGCATGTATGCCCACATGGGAATGATAGCATCTGCAGTGTTGGTTAAAGCAATGTACTTTCCGCTGTACTGTTCCCAATCGGTTGCCTTTAAAGCCTCCCTGAAATCCTTTTCTTTTAGTATTAATGCTTTGAACAGATATTTTTTTATATCGAATACTTCCGTTTTCACTTTGGGATAATACACTTCAAGGTCTATTGTAATAATGCCGCTTTCGGCTACTTTATTGATAATGGTATCGCTCATGTTTGCAAAGTTAACCCAAATAAAAAGGGTCACCAACAACTACGCCGGTGACCCCTTTAAAAACATTGTTATTTTAATAGCCTGCTTTCAGACGCTGATCTTTTACAGTTGATGCTTCCCTCAATGCCTGCATTACACCATAGCTCATGGCTTGCCTCATTTGCATAGCCGCGGCTTTTCGTTGTTCTTCCACGTTGGCTGCATCGTCGGGTAATGCCCCGATGCTGTTTACTTTTGCTGCATACACCCCCGAATTTCCGGAAAGCGGCTTCGACACGTTAGACTCGTAATTTTTATTAAACGCCGCTCCTATCAATATTAGTTCATTACCAAAACCAGGCTTAAAATTATCAGAAAAGCGAATGCTGTCTGCCTGCAACACTTGCTGACCGGTATTCTTCGCGGCTTCATCAATACTTGTATACTGTCCGAATTGCTGAGCCAGTTTTGCTGCTTTCTTTTTATTTCTCAAAATGGGTTCAACGGCTATCCGTGCTTCGGCTGCAGATTGCACGCCTTCCTTTTTTTCACCGGTAATGAGTGCTACCACGTATTGATCACCAATAGAAGTTGGATCCGAAACCTTTCCCGGATCATTGCTGAATATCCACTTAATAAATGCTCTGGACGGTCCAATACCTACAATCTGGTAATCCATTTCTTTTACATTTTCCGCAAGTCGTTTATTCAGTTTTTCCTTGATCACGTTGTCATCAAAAGTCTTTGCATCCCTGCTTGCAGAAGCAAATTGTGTTGCGGCTGCTGATGCTGCGCGGTCTGTTTCAACGCTTGCTTCAATTGGCTTTGACAGGTAGGCAATTTTATAAGCCTGCTCAAAATTCTTCTGGTCCTGTACTTCAATATAGTGATATCCATACTGTGTTTTAACCACACCTTTACTTCCTTTATTTCCTTCAAAACAGAATGCGTTAAATTCTTTTACCATTTGACCGTTGGGGAAAAAACCGAGTTCACCAAAGCTTGGTTTTGAACCTGCATCATCTGAATATTGTGCACATAATATTTCAAAGGACGCGCCGCCCGCTATTGCCTGCTGTATGCTGTCTATTCTCTTTTTAGCAACTGAGTCGGCCAGTACGGGCTGTCCTGTCTGTAAATTCATGGTTGCTATAAGTATATGCCTCGCCTTCGCGGAATCGGGTAACACTTTTGTTCCCATCATCCTGGCAACCACTATCGAGCCTCCATCATAATAAGGGCCGTATAACTCACCCGGCGCCAATTTAAAAAGCGAATCTTTAACGGCGATTTGTATCCGGCTTTTATTCATGTATCCATCATAAAAAGGCGATTTAGTTCCCTTTCGCGTAACAAAAACACCCGCATCGGGGGCTTCTGCAAACGCCTTTTTTTCTTCTTCCATTTTATTCCAAAGCGCCATGCTGTCCTGTTCATTAGGTGCAGCATTAAACAAAACATAAGCAATGCTTTTACTTGCTTCCTGTTTATAAGCCGATTTGTGTTGCTGTACATAATTGTTTATTTCGCCATCGCTTACCTGTACAGCAGAATCTGCAACCGTAGAATAATTTAAACCCACGTAAGAGATGTTCGACACCTGGCTGTTTACCACATTTTGCTTTTCAATGATCCACTTTGGTATATAGGTACCATTGCTAAAAATTGCCATCAGCTTGGTTTGCAACTGACTCAGCACAATGGGGTCTATCAATTGCTCATTTACCTGCTTCAGTTGAGCAGCATCTTTGCTTTTCTGCAATGTTCTAAACGCATTGCGGGCAGCCTCTATATCATAAACACCTGTTTGGGGATCAGTGAACTGTTGTTTAAACTCCTGGGGAGCATCGTCGCTGAATAATAAATCGGTAAATTCTTTGGAGGTAAATTGAATTCCTAATTTTTTTGCTTCAGCCTCTATGAGTTCTTTACTCACCAGTCCGTTCCATATCTGATTCTGAATTTCCTGGCGCATCGCTTCATCTATACGATACCCCTGCGACTGGTATTGGGCTTCCATAGCCCGTACCCTCTGATCCAGACTTTCTCTTTCAATATTAACCCCATTTACTTTCCCTACGGTAGAGGAAGGGCTTGTAAATAAATGACTTCCTCCTCCTACAAAAGCGTCCTGTACTAAAAACCCAATAAGACTAATGGCAATAATCCCAAATACCAAAACGGCTGCTTTATCACGGATCGTCTGAATAATCGACATATAATAATGAATGTATTTTTTTATGGACGGCAAAAATAGGGGAATATATGTTTATCAACAAATTGTGGAAAACGATTCCAAACCAGCATCCCTCTTGCTTTTTTACCGGTGGATATCTGATGTCTTAACGCCTGCAATAAAAGACACTAAAATTACGTTTATAGAAATCCACATGCTGCTGTTGAAACAGGCCTTTTACTGTTGAAAACCTCCTGTTTCCATTTTATTTCAAGTGTGTATTTTGGCAGGAGATCGTTTTGGAATTTTAAAAATTATTCCAACCTCTCCAGGAATCACCATTTAACAAAATTTAAGCACTCCTTATTAACACGCATTTTTCTAAAATGTAACCGTTTCTTTTCCGCACCTCTATTTCTTCCACACTGTGTATAAATGACTCAAATGATATATGCCATTCTATTTACCTGTGTGGATTGATTGTGAATGACAGTGTATAAATGATTAATTTTAACTTCGCCAATAAAACTGCTTTTTCATATATCCCCATATTCACATCCCTAATAGTAATAGGGCTTTTAAATAAATAATCTAATTATTATAAATACTATGGCAGTAATTAACATTGATGCAGCCAGAGATCATGTACAGCAGGTTGGCTTTTTGGATGTAGCTATTGATCCGCGTATGGATTTGTTTAAGGAGATAGAAAGATTGAAGAAGGAAAAGAACGCGGTTATACTGGCCCATTATTACCAGGAAGCCGACATACAGGATGTGGCCGATTACATTGGCGATAGCCTTGGACTGGCGCAGCAGGCCGAGAAGACTACGGCCGACATCATTGTTTTTGCAGGGGTGCATTTTATGGCGGAAACGGCAAAGATTCTGAACCCCGACAAAAAGGTTTTGCTCCCCGACCTTAAAGCCGGCTGTTCATTGTCGGATTCGGCGCCTCCTGAGTTATTTAAAAAGTTTAAAGATGAACATCCTGATCATATTGTAATCTCTTATATTAATTGCTCTGCCGGAATAAAGGCCCTGAGTGATATTATCTGTACCTCGTCCAATGCAAGACAGATTGTTGAAAGTTTGCCGGAAAATCAAAAGATCATTTTTGCACCCGATAAAAACCTGGGGGCTTATATCAATAAAAAAAGTGGCAGGAATATGGTGTTGTGGGATGGGGCCTGTATGGTGCACGAAATATTCAGCAGGGAGAAGATAACAAAACTTAAAGTAAGGCACCCCAATGCTAAGGTGATTGCTCATCCAGAGTGTGAAGATGTCGTATTGCAACTGGCAGATTTTATAGGGTCTACAACGCAACTGCTTAAGTTTAGCGAATCAGATGATGCTACGGAGTTTATAGTAGCTACCGAAACCGGAATATTGCATCAAATGCAGAAGAATTCCCCCGATAAGATATTTATTCCTGCTCCACCCGATAACAGTTGTGCTTGTAATGATTGCCCGCATATGAAATTAAATACGCTGGAAAAACTTTACCTGTGCATGGAGTATGAAGAACCGGAGCTAACCATGGATGAGACGTTAAGAAAGGCTGCTTTAAAGCCTATAAGGCGAATGCTTGAGATAAGTGCTCAACTCGGATTATAACGGCTTTAAGGGGCTCTACCTGCCCATGTACACCATCAGAATTTGTATATCGCTGGGGTTAACCCCTGAAATGCGCGATGCCTGCCCTAGCGTGCTGGGTTGAATATGGCTAAACTTTTGCCTGGCTTCGGAAGATAGTGCAGGCAGGTTTGCGTAATTGAAATTTTGCGGAATAGCAAGTTGATCGAGGTTGTTCATTTTTTGGACAAGATCCTTTTCCTTTTCTATATAAGTATTATATTTAATTTGTATTTCGGATTGCTCCAACTCTAACTTATTCGTTCCATTGATGGCGGCAGCTAATCTTGGCACAGCCTTTATCATAGCGCTTAAATCGATGCCGGGACGCAGTAATAACTGGGCAGCTTTTTGTTTTTGCGTTAATGGTGCAGACTGTATTTCCCCGAGATAGGGATTAATTTCTTCGGGCGTTAAAGCGATTTCAGAAAGTAACGCTGTAATTTTATTTACGGCCGCTTCTTTTTTTACCACAGCGTCCATTCTTTGTTGGGAGGCCAGACCTAGTTCATAACCCTTTTTGGTGAGGCGGATATCCGCGTTATCCTGTCGCAACAGTGTTCTGAATTCTGCGCGACTGGTAAACATTCTGTAGGGTTCATCTGTCCCCTTACTAATCAGGTCGTCAATTAAAACGCCGATATAAGCTTCGCTCCTTTGTAGAATGAAAGCTTCTTTTTCGCTGACTTTGAGATGGGCATTTATTCCTGCCATTAACCCCTGGCATGCGGCTTCCTCATATCCGGTGGTGCCATTGATTTGACCGGCAAAAAATAGATGGCTGATTATTTTTGTTTCCAAAGAATAATGCAATTGCGTAGGAAGAAAATAATCGTATTCAATGGCATAACCAGGGCGGAAAAGTTTGGCATTTTCAAAGCCTGGTATTATACGAATAGCTTCGTATTGAACATCCTCTGGTAATGAAGTAGAAAAGCCGTTTACATATATTTCTACGGTGTTCCAGCCTTCTGGTTCTACAAACAGTTGATGACGATCTCTTTCTGCAAACCGGTTTATTTTGTCTTCAATGCTGGGGCAATACCGTGGACCAACTCCGTCAATTCGTCCGGCAAACATCGGACTTCTATCGAAGCCCGTTTTGAGCATATCGTGCACCTTTTGGTTGGTATAGGTAATCCAACAGCTTTTTTGTTGATCGGCTGTTATTTTTTCAACGTCGGTATAACTAAATCCTGTGATCTCATCGTCGCCCTTTTGTTCCTCCATCCGGGTGTAGTCAAGACTTCTACCATCTACCCGGGGAGGCGTGCCGGTTTTAAGACGATCACTTTCCAGTCCTAACGCTACTAATTGCTCCGTAATACCGTAAGCCGCTTTTTCGGCAACCCTGCCTCCACCAAATTGCTTTTCACCAATGTGAATGATACCATTCAAAAATGTACCGTTTGTGAGTACAACGGCTTTTGCTTTAATTTGATGCCCCAGTCCGGTGATCACACCGGTGCATCTGTTGCCTTTAATGAGCAGGCCCTTTACCATATCCTGGTAAAAATCCAGGTTAGCTGTCTGCTCCAATTTTTCGCGCCATTTTTGTGCGAATAGCATTCTGTCGTTTTGAGTGCGGGGGCTCCACATGGCCGGACCTTTCGATTTATTCAGCATCCTGAATTGAATCATAGAAAGATCGGTGACTATCCCGGAATACCCCCCTAAAGCATCGATTTCCCTCACAATTTGTCCCTTTGCTATTCCACCCATGGCAGGGTTACAACTCATTTGGGCAATGGTTTGCATATTCATGGTGACGAGCAAAACCTTGCTTCCCATATTTGCGGCGGCAGCGGCTGCTTCACAACCAGCGTGCCCGGCGCCAACAACAATTACATCGTATTCCTGAAACATGCCGCAAAATTACGATAGGCTAAGTATTATCGTGTGAGTTTCTTTATTCGAGTTGATTTATGATAAAGTTTCACGTGAAACATCTGCTATTATTCGCATGAAAAATCCTGCACCAAAAAAGAATGGGAGGGTTTCTTTTTGATTGGGTAGAAGGATATGCCGATAAATTTCATGTCGGGATCGAGTATATTCTTCCTATGCCCTACATTTTTAACGCCCTGGTCTATTAGCAGGAAGATGATGGCTTTCAGCGGTTCAGGCCTTCCTTCGTAAATATTTTCTGAAATGCAATTCAGAAGGCCGGCATCCGCCATTCGTTGCTGAAAACTTTGTCCGGAGGACGAAGCGTGGCTGATACTCACGCCGCTGGTGGCTAAATCTTTTGCGTGGCTGGCTGCCACTTTGTTTAATTTGTAGGACGATTTGAGCATGGGTACGGGAGATGCGTGAATCAATTCGTTGGTTAATGATTTTGTGTACGAGCTCTTTAGCTCCGGGAACTGTTCCAAAAAGACCGTGAGTATATTGTGATAAAACTGTTGAGGTTGTTTTCTTACATAGTTTAGCCAGTACACTGCATCTTTCTCATGCTGGTTGAGTTGCCGGTAACCCGAATCCGTTTCGAGCCAATTGCAGATCGAACTGTCTTTGGCCTCCCGTACGGTGAAGCTTTTATCTGTAAACGATATACTTCCCTGGGTGTGGGCGGAACAAACGGAATGAATCACAATAATTATGACAACTAAACGTTTCACGTGGAACCATCGGTTTTTTTTGAGAAATACATCTGCAAGTAACGGTTTTCTTTCTCCCTCATTATTTTCTGTTCGGCTTTTAACTTATCCTTATAACCACATAAATGCAGTGCGCCGTGAATGATTACACGATGCAGCTCTTCTGTAATGGTGGTTTGATGGATTTGCGCATTTTCCTTCACACGTTCTACACTGATGTATATTTCTCCTTCCGGCGCTGCTCCAGGTTCGGCCATATTAAATGTAATGATATCAGTATAATCGTCGTGTTTGAGGTATTGCCGATTCATATTGAGCAGAAATGCATCGGAGCAAAAAATATACTGAAGCGAGGTTAAGGGCTTTTTCTCCTTTTTGAACAGTTGCCCGATGAATCTTTTTAAATGCGTCCTGGCGCGGAGGTTGAATTGATTATATGGGAAGAAAAAGTAAATAGGAGGCATCAATAATTCCTTTTCCGAAATTCGTAAACTATTCCTGCAAAACTAACAATAGATTTGCGCATATATGAAAAGGCTTTCCGAAATTCGTCCCGGTGTGGCTGTTGAAGTTAAACAGGTGGAGGATAATGAACTTTTGCTAAAACTGATGGAGATGGGTTTTATACCCGGCGAAATCATCACCATTACCCAGATTGCACCGTTGGGCGATCCTATTTCTGTAGCCGTTGCCGGATATAGTTTAAGTTTGCGGTTAAATGAAGCCCGGCACGTATTTGTAGAAGAGGTGTATTTAAAAACAGCCTGATTTTTATCGCATGCGTATTGGTTTGTACTTTGGCTCCTTCAATCCTGTTCATCACGGGCACCTGATCATTGCGAATTTTGTTGCCAACAGTACTCCGTTAGACCAGGTGTGGTTTGTAGTTTCTCCTCAAAATCCTTTTAAAATATCGGGCAAGCTGTTGAATGAATACCATCGATTGCATTTGGTTAACATAGCGATTGAAGGAGAAGCCAAGTTAAAGGCCTCTGATATTGAGTTTTACCTGCCGCGACCTTCTTATACCATCGATACATTAACCTATCTCGAAGAAAAATACCCACAGCATCAATTTTCGGTGATCATGGGGAGTGATAGCTACAGGAATTTGCATAAATGGAAGAATGCCGAGATACTGACGAAACGCTATCCTCTTTTTGTATATACCAGGCCGGGATTTGAATTGGAGCACCAGCACCGGAAAGCGGTAACGCTGCTGGATGCTCCCCTGCTGCAAATTTCGGCTACCCATATCCGTGAGCTCATAACGCAGGGTAAATCCATACGATACCTGGTGCCAGACCCGGTGAAAGATGAGATTGAAAAGAATGGTTATTATAAGTAGCTTTTTTTGCAAAGC
>CAYMKT010000038.1:0-11504 GCA_964391065.1 uncultured Terrimonas sp.
AAAGGATCGTCAATGATGCTTCATTTGCAGAAGATGTGGCTTTTTATATTTCCGCTACTGCCGTAATAAAAGAAGAGTTGAAGCGGCAGAAGAAAGAGCGTTTCAGGGAAATCTACAACCAACCCAAAATAATACCTGTTGCGAAGCGTCCTGTAAAAAGAATGTGGCGGTATGTTGCAGCAGCAAGCGTAGCGGCATTGCTGGGATTTTTATCGTGGTTTGTATTGAACACACATAGCTCGGGTGAGCAGTTGGCAGATCAGTTCATAGAAAAGAATTGGGCAATCCTGGATGTAAAAATGAATAACGGCTTCGAGGATATTCAAAGAGGGGCAGCTTTATTTAATGACCACAAATTGCAGGAGGCATTGGCCATTTTTGAAGGAGTGCTGAAAGAAGATAGTAAAAACTTTAACGCGTTAAAATATGCAGGCATCGCTTCACTGCGGTTAAAGCAATATGGGAACGCCCTGCACTATTTCTCGCTATTGACTGCCGACAGCGCAATGCACGCCAATCCGGGCAAATTATACGAAGCGGTTACGTTGCTGAAAAGAAACAGTGCGGGTGATGAGGCCAATGCCAAAATAATACTAAGAGAAATAGTGGAGAAAGATATGGAGGGAAAAAAAGAAGCCGAACAATGGTTAAAACAACTGCCTTAAATGATGTCCGGGGAGCGGTTATTCTTCCCATTCTCCCAATCCCTTTCTTAGCAATAGGGGTTCGGCGCCGGTGCAATCCACAACAGTAGAAGGCACCATGCCGCCAATTCCGCCATCTACAATAATATCAACCAGCTTGCTGAAATTAGCCTCCATTATTTCCGGGTCGGTATAGTCCTCGACTATGGTTCCGGGTAAAGTAGTGCTTAGTATGGGATGCCCGAGTTCTTTTACAATCATCCTTGCAATATTGTTATCGGGAACTCTTATACCCACCGTATTCTTTTTACTTTTCAAAATTTTGGGTACTTCTTTGCTCGACGGCAAAATAAATGTGTAAGGACCGGGCAAATATGTTTTTAAAATACGGTATAGGGGGGTGTCGATACTTTTTGTGTAAGTGCTTAAATGGCTGAGGTCGTAACAAACAAAAGAGAAGTTCGATTTTTGCGGATCAATATTTTTAATGCGTGCTATTCTTTCCACCGCCTTGTGCTGAAAAATATCGCAACCCAAGCCATATAATGTATCAGTCGGATATATAATAATACCACCCTCCTGTAAACATTTCACAATGGTTTTTATCTGGCGTGGTTGCGGATCAACAGGGTGAACATGTAACAGCACTACAATAGAAGAGTTTAATGTTTTATATATTTATAGCTTGTTGAAAGATGAAACAGAAAAGAAGCCGGATATCTTTTTTTTCACTTTTTAGCCTTTACCTGTTTTTAACTCCACACTTTTGTTCCTTCGCTGCAGTTGGCGCAAATATCAATGTTTTTTCTGCTGGTCATCAGCTCCCTGCGAAACTGTTTGTAATTATCGTTGTTCCAGATTTCTTTAAACGACTGCATTTTTAGATTGCCCAGGCGATGCATGGCATCTTTATCAAAACAACAGGGTACTACCAGGCCATCCCAGGTTATTACATTGGCATGCCAAAGTTTCCAGCAATGGTTGTTCAGTTTGTTTTTCACCTGGTATGCTCCATCCTTATTTTTTTTGTACCGGCTGTATTTATCAATCGAGGGAATTAACTGGTTGGGGTCATTTTCATAATCGTATACCTGGGCCGTTTTAAACCATACGTCGTCAACACCTGTTTTTTTGGCCAATTGCTTTATATCTTCAACCTGGTGTTCATTGTGCTTTACCACCAAAAACTGGAAAACCACAAAGGGCTTTTTACTGTTCAATTGTTTTTTCCATTTCACAATATTTTCAGCACCCTCTAATACTTTGCTCATTTTTCCGCCTTTGCGATATTGCTGATAGCTGTCCTGCGTGGTTCCATCTATAGAAATAATAAGCCGGTCCAGCCCACTTTCTACCGTTTTGCGGGCATTGGCATCATTGAGATAATGAGCATTGGTAGAGGTAGCGGTATAAATTTTTTTGTTTGAGGCGTAACGAACCATTTCCAAAAATGCAGGATTCAGATAAGGCTCGCCCTGGAAGTAAAAAATGAGATATAAAAGGTCTTTGTGTATCTCATCAATCGTTTGACTGAAGAAATCTTTTTTAAGCATACCGGTAGGGCGTGTAAAGCTTCTCAAACCGCTGGGGCATTCGGGGCAACGCAGGTTACATGAGGTTGTGGGTTCAAAGGAAACAGAAATAGGATAGCCCCATTGAACGGGTTTTTTACGCCAGCGGCTGATATAATAACTGCTCACTACTTTGCCAGCATTCCAGGCCCGGCGAAAGCTGAGCTTGGAAAATAAATTGAGACCATCGTAAAACCTGGCGCTAAGCATAATGGTAAAGATAAAGAATGCGATGATGTGTAACCACATCAGTCTGTCAATTTAAAGCAAACTGCTGTTTTAGCGGTAAGGCATGAAGTATGCAATTGGGCTTAATTTGTCTCCAGCAGCTCTTTTAGCGTTACGAGTTGATATTGTTTTTGCTTTAAGTAAGTAAGGAGTTCCGGTAAACGGTTATACATTTTGTCGGTCCGGCTTGCTTCCGTGCCTATATGCAGCAACAAAATAAAGCCGTTTAACCCGTTTATATGAGACTGTTCGTAGTTTATTATAGAATTGAAAATGGTGTCACTCGGGCGATAATTTTTCATGGCGGGAGTAGTATAGTCGGCGTTGCTTAACGTACCCGGTGTAAAATTAACAAGCTGAAGTGATGATTGGTTTGTCCACGCGGCAATGCTATCGTTATACCACTCATATGGCGGTAAAAAATAGGGTGCGTCTTTTTTGGCAATGCCGAATGCTTTCATTTTTGCATAAGAATGCACCAGGTCGGTATTGAATTCCTCCCTGGTTACCAGCAAGCTGTCTCTATTGGTCCAGTCGCAATACAGCAAATGTTTATCTGAATGGCTGCCTAAATACTGCCCGTCATTTTTTAAGCGTTTAATAAGTTTACTAAAGGAACGGTTAGCATAAAAGTTTCCTGTAAAAAAGAAAGATGCCCTGGTGTTTTGTTGCGCCAGGGTTTTAGCAATAAAAAGCCCACCTTCTCCAAACTCATCACCGGTAAATACAATGGCTAATTTTTTCTGCAGGCTATCGCCTCTTATGATCGCGCCATGACTGTAGGTGAAACGATCTGGCTTAGGATCAGTCTGTTGCCGCGCTAGGTCTTCCTTCGACGCCAATAAATAAATAAGCGACGCCGTGCCATCCATGGTGGGTTCGTTGGTACTATAGTCGCCATGATCATCGTGGTATACCGCCAGTGAGCTCTGAAACTGGTCGTATACGTCGGGTTTGGTAAGTGTTAAACCAATGAGATTGCCATAAATGCTTCCGTATACTGGTCCGTCTACAATGCCGCCGTTCACGGGGAATTGGCCCACATTTAAAAAAGAAGCATGCGGGTCCGTAGGTGTATCGCCCCAGGCAGGCAATCCATATACCATACTGGTTCCCCACGGGTTACAACCAAACAGCCAATCAAAGTTGGCCTGCTCGAGCTCTTCAAACTGGTTATCTCCGGTGGCTTTACGGTACCAGTAACATTGTATGGCAAATGATGTAGTGAGGTTATTGCTGCACCAAATGAATGGTATACCTCTTAAAAACGCGTTTTGATTCGCTTTTTTCGATACTAATTCAATGCCTTGTTTGTAGAAATCTGCGATGGTATCTCTTCGTTTGTCTTTTAGTTTGTTCAGCAGCTCATAGTGTCCCACGTTAATGAAAGGATACCATTGATAATGACTGGCTGTATCGGCGCCCAGCCAGGGCGTTAAGGGTTCTTGTTTTGCCAGGTTATACGCATAATCGATACCGTTATATCCGGAAAGTAAATCATTTGCTGAAACCGGGAGCATAGCGCCCGCAAGTTCCATATCATCCATCCAGTTTTCTTCGGCATAAATGTAGGGCGATTTCACGGAGGCTGTTTGCATTACTCCAGGCTTTTTTAAACCGAAAGCAAAGGCCGAGTTTGACTTCCTGCTCAACAGTCCTGCATATGATGTATCGATACTGTCAAATACTACCGAGCCTAGGGAAAAAGCACTGCTGAATTTTCCCGCGGTAGAAGAAGTGCCCGTACTATGGTTTTTGGATTTTCCCTGTATTTGTGGTTCGCCGCTTACAAAATATACGGGGCGTTGATATCCCCGGTTATATTGACTGTCGAGCCCCGGCATACGCAAGCCGATATGATCACGGTCGTCGGCTACCTGGTTAAACATCCAGTCTTGCCGCGGATGCATTTTCAGCAACCAGTCTAAACCCCATCGGGCCTCATCCAATACATCGGGTATTTGGTTACTGCCTTCCAGTCCATTTTCCTGGTGTTGGTCGCCGAATACCGCAGGGAAATCGCGGTAGGCCGCCAATAAATGATAAGTGGCATTGGCGGAAGTGGTAACATACTGCAGGTAATCGGTAGCATCGTGCCAGCCACCACTCACATCAACGAACGTACTATCGGGCATGGGCCCGTAAAGCGTGTACCCGTCCTGGGTATGACAACTGTCTTTTATGATGGGATTAAATTTACTGCGTTGCTGCCGCATATAATACAGGCAAAAATCAGCGGCGCCTTTGTAAACATTACCGCCAATCTCAAATTCGGGTGAAGTAGCAGCGCCTGCCTGTAAATAATAACGACCGGGTTTTTTAACATTCGTAAAATGCAAACGAAGCGTTTCACTGAATGGGCCGTAGGCGCTCAGCGACTTTCCCGCTTCAGCAGAAAAAACGACTTTCTTCGATTTCGCATCCACCACCTGCCACTTGTTAAAAGATGGTGGTTCCTTGCTGCACCACACCGCTACTTTTATGCCTTCGGGCGTATAACCTAACTGGTTAATGCGGATCCATGCCTGTTGAGCAGAAACATCTGCAACAGTAATAAAGAGCAAAAGAAATACAGTAATCCTTTTAAAACATTTCATCCGGTATCTTTTATTATCAAATATACTTTGATATGCAGCCAGCGCTACTGCAGTTCAAAATTTTCCAGGTTGGGGATATATTTTCTTTTTCTGTCCAGTTCATGTTCATAAATGATATTTCCCACTTCTTTAAAAAAAGGATAGCCTGATTCCTCATATTCGTATTTATCGTCGTTTAAAATACCATCGCGGTTTACGTATATGGTTCCGCTCAGCATAAACTCCACTTTGTTTTTAAAGTCGGCGATATAAGCGATATCCGTTAAAAACCCATAACTCCATCCCGTTTTATTGAATACTTTGATGTGCGGCGGTAATTTGGTTTTACCTGCTTTAAACAGGAAGAACTTGGTATAGCTGTCAAAATATTCAACGGTATCGTAGGCTGGGTAAGCACTTTGATAGGGCAGTTGCGGCATGATGCTGTATAAAAACCGGTGGTCGTCTTCGGTTAGTCCGAAGCGTTGTTTTGCCGGTACGGATTGGGGAAACAAAGCCGATTGAAGGATCTGTTGCAGATCTTCCAAAGGAGCATTGTTATGCGTGGTAAAATCCATCGGTTCCTGCACCAGGCTGTCATCGCGGTTGAAATGCGCTTTTCCCACCAGGATTTTTTTGCTGTAATCAAACGAAAGATTACTGTAGACGGCAGGTTGGGTGTATAATATATTTCCGGAAGCGTCAATAAAACGAACAGGATTGGTATGCCGGTTTTCTTCTTCGGTGGCGCGAACAAAGCGCCGGGTAATGCGAAAATCTTTATATCCCATTTGCCAAAGCCTTTCATTTATCGTTTGCTGTCCAATAAATTCATATAACCTGTTATAGGCGTCATTGTCGCTCACCAGGAAAATCTTTTTTATATAATGGGCGATGGAAGGCAACCCATTTTCCGAAGTACTGTCGGATGTAACAGTGGTTTGACCGGAATAAGCGCTGTCGGTAAGCATGGGTGTAAATTTGTTTACACCCGGTTTGTTGATGGCATTGAGTTTTTCCAGTGCGAGGAAAGCCAATGGCATTTTTACAGTGGAAGCCGGGTTAAAGTATTGGTCTTTGTTTACATGCAGGTAGTGATGTGTAAATGAAGGCTGGTTGTTTTTATCGCGATTAATTTCCGTATAAATAAGCTGGTATTGAAAACTATCCGGGTTATTTAACAGGTGTTGCAGAAGCGGGGATGCTTTGCTGTTGATTAGCTGAGAAAGCCAGGGATCCGTTTTTATTTGTGCGCTCATGTATTGGGATGCTAAGAATAAAATGAAAATCAGTAGTAAAGGTTTCATGCGAAAAAGATACAAAAATTAAGAATTACCGGGTGTGGGTATTAATTTCAACTTTTTTCAGCATTATTTCAGGCTCTAAATAAACAAACCATTTTTTGTGTCAGTTGCCGGTTAAGGTTAATGCGGTTTTGTATGGTATTGAATTCGGCTACTATTTCGTGTTGTTTGTCAATGGCTGGAACAGGAAGGAGTGTATCACAAAGCTCATCCCAATCATATCCACCTCTTATGAAGGCATCGCATTTAAAGGTTGCATACCTGTCAAATTCCGGTCTGCGAAACCACATCATCAAATATTCAGGGTCAAGCTTATTTTTGTCTTTTACTTCAAACACAGGATAAGCAGGTGAAACCAAATTGGGTTCATCATCTAACTTCAATACAACAGGTAACTTACTTACCCGGATTGGAGACATAAAATCACAAGCAAACTGATATTTATTCATAACCTTATCAACCGACATGTCTGTGCCAACTATATTAGAAGTTGTTTCCCTGAATTCTTTGGTCATACTTAAACCTAAAAGGCGGCTTACCTTCAAGTCCCTGTTCCTGTTCTCAACCTTTTGTATGTATTCTCCCAGCCGTTTATAATTCTTCCGTATACGCTTCACTGGTTTTATAGCCCTGGTCGGGGTGGTTATGGGTATAGGGAAAGCGTTTATCAAGCTTTCCGTCTTTTATCATTTGCGGGAATATTTTATTTTTCAGATAATCCTCAGATTTACCGATCTGCCGGGCAATTTCATCCATTTTTATATACTCATCTGCACAAACCTGCATTATCAGTTTTTCCAAATCTGCTTTTAATAACCTGGTTGCAACCTTTGAGGTGTCAACCTTTCTCCCAGAGGTGTCAACCTTTCTCCCAGAGGTGTCAACCTTTTTATTTTTATCTTCCTGATTATCAGTTCGTTCTATAGAGGTGTCAACCTTTCTCCCAGAGGTGTCAACCTTTTTATCCGGGGGTGCAACCTTTTGCTTCAACTTGTAGATAGTCCAGCGACCATTGTTGTCGGATTCCAGATAACCGTCCGTACACAGTTTTTTCAGCATCCCGGTAATGTCTGAAGGGTGCATATTAAGCACATATTGCAACCTGTGGTTGGAAATAGAACCTTCTATCAGGCAAAAGGACAAAGCGGTCAGCTCATCCGGAGTAAGGTGACTGACATCGTCAAAAAAGGCATTCAGTTCATTGAGTACCTGCCCGGGAATAACACTAAACATGGGTAAGGTGAGCTTCACTCTGTCCGGCTGGTTTTCTAATTCCAAAAACGGTCTTCGCCAATGAGATTCCTGCCATCCGGTCATAATTTTGTCCACACCACTACCGGCTTTTTCAGCACGGCCTATCAACATGAACATTTGCTGTAAAGCCGGGTTACGACATTCACTTACGCCACCTGCATAGTATTGTTCCAGCGACACCAGAAGCGTGCCGGGATTTGAAAACACAAATTTTTCAGTATCCTGCTCTATGATGATATTTCCGCTTAAAGAATAATCTGTATGAACCAGTGCATTCACAAAAGCTTCGCGAAGCGCAATATGCGTGGGAGATTCATCTATACGTTCGTCTTTGTCCAAACGAAAGGGTTTGGGTAAGGTAGAAGACAGTTTCGGCCATACTTTCAGATAAAACTGAAGCAGATTACACTCCCAGGAGCCATCAGGATAAATGCGGTCTGTCCAGCGTATTTTTTCATCTGTTGACAAACGTTCCCTGAAATCCGGAAAATAATCGGGTAATGCTTCCTGTTCTTTAATGCTGTCTTCTTTACCAAACATTAGAAGGCCTGCGAGAGTAATGCCTTCCTGTTTTGTTTTTCTATCACTGCGATAAGCCGATAGCTTTTTAAGTAATTCAATATCTTCCAATGCCAGCCATGGGTGTCCGGCACGGGTAGAAGAAAACAATTGCCGGAACTGACGGATGCTGAGGGGGTCTAAATCATCAATCGTATAATTTTCCAGAATAAGACTGTCTCTTTTCAGTTCAGTACCGGAATCCGCAAGCATTCTCTTTACTTCATCGTCTGTACAACGGTAATCACCTTCATGGTTTCTTTTATAGGTGTTTCCTAATGGATTCTTTGTAAGGTAAACAGGTCTTTCAGTACGGCTGGCAAAAGGTACCCTGATAGCCAATAATTTTTTCCCCTTAACGTCAATTACTTTAAGATCTTCATTTTTCAGAAGATTTTTGCTTACGGTATTGGGGTTATTACATTCGTCCCAAAACTGCTTTTTGTATTTGACAATTTGTTCATCTGTTAATCCTTCAATAGTAAAAACACCTCTTTTATCTTTAATCCCGATCACAATAATTCCCGTATTGGTATTGGCAAAGGCGGAGTAAGATTTCCATAATTCTTTTGGAAATCCGTCTTTTCCGGATTTATATTCGATTTCATAATATTCGCCCGGCAAAAACTCACTTTGCAGCAGCCGATATAATGAATAGTCATCATCAAAGTCAAACAAGTTTAATTGCTTTTCTTTCATTGCAGATCAATTTTATATCCCAGCTTTTCAAAAACACCGAGTAAATCTTTTTTACTTTGTGCTTCGGCTCTCAGCAGTTCGGTAAACTCTGCCTGCGAGGTTTTCATTTTTTCATCAAAGTCAATATTCTCATCACGGTTTACAAACTCTATGTATTTGCTTGGCACCAACGAAAAGTCTTTCTTTTCGATTTCTTCAAACTTTGCTGAATAACAGAACTCGGGAATATTTTCTATCTCGTTTTGCTGCCATTTATGAAAAGTACCTGCAATATGTTGTATGGCTTCATCAGAAAACTGAACAAACTTCTTTTCAAATGGAATACCTGGTTTCCTCAAATCAAAAAATAAAATTTCTTTTTCACGATTACGGAAGTGTCGTTTTTCGCTTCCTATCGTTCTTATTTGGTCTTTTTTCTTTTTATTAATTATCCAAAGCGAAACACTAATGTCGGTTGTGTAAAACATCGAACTTGGGAAAATCAAAATGGCTTCCACCAAATTATTTTCAATCAGCTTGCGGCGTATTTTATATTCCTCGCCACCACTGCTCAGCGCGCTGTTTGCCAATATAAACCGGCTACGCCATTATCGCTGAGTTTGCTCACCATATTCAGTATCCAGCCATAGTTGGCGTTGCTTTTTGGCGGCACATCATACCCTCGCCAGCGTGGATCGTCCTTCAATTCATTTTCTGCCCGCCAGTCTTTTTGGGTAAAAGGCGGGTTGGCCATAATGTAATCTGCTTTCAGGTCTTTGTGCTGGTCATCGGCAAACGTGTCGGCAGCTTTTTCGCCCAGGTTGCCGCTAATGCCCCTTATGGCAAGGTTCATCTTTGCCAGCTTGTACGTGGTGTTCGTGTATTCCTGTCCATAAATACTTACTTCTTTTTTGTTGCCGTGGTGAGCTTCAATAAATTTAATGGATTGCACAAACATACCGCCCGAACCACAGGCAGGGTCATAAATAATGCCCTTGTAGGGTTCAATCATTTCGGCTATGAGTTTGGCGCGGTGGTCTTCAAACTTGTCGCTGGCAAACTTTAAGAAGATAAGTCCTAATACTACGTGTTTGTATTCGGCAGGTTCTACGCTGCCTCTCTGTTTATTCGCTGCATCCCAAAGGGTTACTTCTATCGCTTTTTCTTTTACTTCCTTTTTTTGTGTCGCCATTAATATAGTGTAAAATGTTAGTTTATGGAATGTTTGCAAGATAAGTTTTAATGCCGTTTATTTTCAAACGCTTGTCTGGCTGGGTGGTGGGTGGGGGCCTGTTTCCGGATAATGATAAATTACCGGTGGGCAGTGCGCTGGCATCTTTAGCTCTTGCAAGGTTGATTTTGTGTTTGTGTTTTGCGTGCCTTGTCCCGCAAAAGACGGGATGCTAAAAATAGCGGGGCCGGGCGGCAAAGTCATGGGTGCTTGTATATGTGTTCATGATCGCAAACGAATCTCATATTTTCATTGCGCAGTGATACGCCGGGCAACAAACCGGCTTCGCATAATATTTGAAACCCATAGCAAATCCCTAAAACTTACCACCTTTTTTGGGAAAACGCAATCTCACGCTGTATCATGGAACTAACGCGGCAATTGCCCGGCAAACGCAGAGAATCGTCCTAAGAAAACCCTCCCGGTCAAACAATACAGTCTTCTTTATCAAAAAGGCTCAGATCCTTATCCTTACGCCAAATTTTATAACTGATTAACCAGGATAGGATGGCAGTACCAACTATAAATCCGCAGTAGAAGCCGACAATTTTTGCGGAATTATTTTATGCTTTTTGCATTTTTATTGGCATGGTTTGCGGTTTTATATCGTTTAACACTTATATTTATGCGCGTTTCTGCATTTTTAAAGAATTGACGCAACTAAAACAATACGATATGGTGCTTACAACAGAAATGCCATCACGTTTTGACGGACTGGAGAAAATGACAGTAATGGAAATATTGGAAGGCATCAACAGTGAGGATCAGACGGTTTCGCTGGCGGTAGCGAAAGCCATTCCCTCAATAAATGCCCTCGTGACCGCCATTGTGAAAAGAATGAAAAAAGGAGGACGACTTTTTTATATTGGCGCCGGTACCAGCGGCAGGCTTGGTATACTGGATGCATCTGAATGTCCTCCAACATTTGGTGTGCCGGAAGACTGGGTTATTGGCATTATGGCCGGCGGGGATGGCGCAATAAAAAAAGCCATTGAATTTGCTGAAGACAATAAGGAAAAAGCGATTAATGATCTGGAAGAATATGCGATTAACAAATTGGATTGCATTATTGGCATAGCCGCGTCCGGCACTACACCTTATGTAATTGGCGCTGTAGAAAGTGCCAGAAAATACGGACTGCTCACGGGCTGTATTACCTGCAATTTAAACACTCCGCTTGGAGCCGCCGTACAATACCCGGTTGAAATAGTAACAGGGGCGGAATTTATAACAGGCAGCACCCGCATGAAGGCCGGAACCGCTCAAAAACTCGCATTAAATATGGTGTCTACAGCGGTAATGATTCAATTGGGCCGTGTAAAAGGAAACAAAATGATAGATATGAAACTAAGTAATAATAAGCTGATTGCCCGGGGAGTAAATATTGTTATGACAGAACTGAATGTTGACCGGGAAACGGCAATGCGGCTTATTGCAGAAAATAAAAATGTGAGGAAGGC
>CAYMKT010000038.1:11604-29177 GCA_964391065.1 uncultured Terrimonas sp.
ATTATTTTTTGCGTTTTTAATCTGTTTATTGCTGTTTTTTGCGTTTTTATATGTACCTTGTTCAAACAATTGAGATATATCAATTCAACACCAATAAAGGAAAAATTTAAATCATTGCTGGTTGCAAAACCGGTTTCAACAAAATAAACGCCCTTTATTCTTTATTACTAAAACGATTGCTATGACCAAACTTCAGCGCTATTTGCTTCTGACAGGCATGTTGCTTTGTCATTTGACGTTGCCGGCACAGGAAAGGACCATAACCGGCAGGGTCGTATCTAAAATTGAAAAAGAACCGCTCCCCGGTGTATCCGTAACCAATGTTGCTACCAACAGCAATACGATTACTGATGAAAACGGAAACTTCAGCATTGCTGCACAAACCGGACAAAGATTAAGTTTTTCTTTTGTAGGATTTAAAACCACTTTCGCTACAGTAGCAGCCGGCAGTGGGCTCAGTATTGAACTGGAAAATGCAGACAATCTACTGGGTGAAGTAGTAGTGGTAGGATATGGCACTCAGAAAAGAGAAAACCTTACCGGGGCTGTGTCTACTATTGATGTGCAGAAAACGGTGCAGAACAGACCGATAGCTGATGTGGGCAGAGCCTTGCAGGGAGGTGCTGCCGGATTGAGTGTTACTGTTCCCAGCGGCGAAGTAGGTTCGGATCCAATTATTAAGATAAGAGGACAGATTGGTTCTTTCCAGGGTGGCAGTGCTCCGTTGATATTGCTGGATAATGTAGAAATACCCAGCATACAGTTGGTAAATCCCAATGATATTGCTAACATAACGATTTTAAAAGACGCGGCAGCGGCTTCTATTTATGGGTCTAAAGCTTCCTTTGGCGTTATATTAATTACTACCAAAAAAGGAGCATCCGGCGGCAAACCGCAAATAAGCTATACTAATAATTTTTCGTGGCAAAATGTATGGAAAGACCTGGAAATGGCGGGTGTTAACGGATTAAAGTACACCGTAGACGCTGCAGAGCGGGTGGGTACTTTTACTCCAACAGGTGCATTTTACTATGTAGACAGAGCGAGTTACGAAAAAGCCCTTGACTGGCAAGAAAGATATGGCAGCACAATAGGTAAAAATGATCCTACCGTATTTGGAAGAGACTGGTACGTGCAGGGGGCAAATCAAAAAATGGGTATGAGAACTTACGACCCCTATGATTATATGATCAAAGAGTGGGCTCCTACACAGCAGCATAGTCTTTCATTCGGACTTACGTCAGGAAAAACGACTTATAACCTTGGGCTGGGATTGCTGGATCAAAGCGGGATGACAAAGCCTGCGAAAGCAGACCAGTTTACAAGGTATAATGCTTCATTGAAAATATCCAGCGACATTAATAAATACCTTACTATCCGGGGAGGCGCTTTGTTTTCAAGAAGAAATAAAGAGTATGCTTATGTAACCAATTCTACTACCGCAGATCCCTGGTTATACCTGTATCGTTGGGGACCGCTTTACCCGTTTGGTAATGATAATAACGGCGATCCTATACGCAGCCCGGTGAGTGAAATGGCTGCAGCTAATACTGCCGGCATTTTGCAGAATTACGTTAATATGAGCCTCGGTGCCACTGTAAACATAAAGAGCAATTGGACGGTGGACTTCGATTACACTTTCGCCAACCAGGAAGAGATGTGGAAGAGACCCGGTACCAGGTATACTGCCAGGAACTCATGGGTGGCTCCTAAATCGAGAACAGATGCAGACGGGAACCAGGTTTATGTGAATGATGCGGGCGAAGTGGTGCCGGCAGCCGATCCGAACGCTATTCCTGCATACGACTTGTCATATGATATGTATACCTCATACGGCGCCAATCCCGATCATTTCGCCCGAACCGCAACCAATTTATTCAGCAATACCATTAATGCTTATACAACGTATAATCTTGATGTAGGCAGTGATCACAAGTTTAAATTTATCGCGGGCTTAAACCGTGTTACGGCAAATGAGGAATGGCAATTTTCGCAGATTACTAATCTTACAGATATAATAAATCCTCAGTTTAATTTTGGAACCGGAACACAAACCGTTGGTGGCGATAAAACATGGGAAGCTCAGTTAGGTTATTTTGGTCGCATAAACTATGCTTTCAACGAAAAGTATTTGGTTGAAGGTAACCTGCGTTATGACGGTTCTTCTAAATTTCCAACAGATTTGAAATGGCGTTGGTTCCCTTCTTTTTCTGCAGGTTGGATAGTCAGCGAAGAATCTTTCATGCAATGGACTCGTCCGGCATTGAGCTTTCTTAAATTCCGCGGATCATGGGGTTCTATAGGAGACCAGAGTGTTCCCAATAATTTATATATGGCAATTATGCCTAGCGGCCAGTCTACCTGGATTGGCTCAAACGGAGCCAGAGTAAATTATGTTGGTTCGCCCGCTGCAGTAGCTGCTAACATAGGCTGGCAGAACATTGTAACCACCAACTTTGGTTTAGATGCTGGTTTTTTTGATCGAAAACTGAATATAAATTTTGATATTTTCCAGAGGAATACCAATGATATGATTGTGCCTGCAGAAGGTATTCCCCTGACTTTTGGAGCGGGTGCTCCCCAGGGAAATTACGGCTCGTTGAAAACCAAAGGTTGGGATCTCACCGTTTCGTTCAATCACAGGTTTGAAAATGGATTAGGCATAAATGTCAGCGGCAATCTCTCCGATTCTAAAACCATCTTAGCGGAATATGGTTCCGGTACGCAGGTAACAGGAAACTACAATGGCAAAGTGATCGGCGAAATATGGGGCTATCGTACAGACAGATTATACCAGCCAGAAGATTTTGTGCTTGATGGATCTGGTAATCCTTCCCTAATTACGTTAACTGACGCAGAAACCGGCTTGTACGCTGGCAGACTGGCATATCAATTAAACACCGGTGCAGATGGAAAGAAACCTGTTTACCAGGCCTTCTTACAAAATTCTGCCAACTTCAGGTTTGGCCCCGGCGATGTAAAGTTTAAAGATGTGAACGGCGATGGAGAGCTCAACAACGGTAAAGGTACACTTGAGGATCATGGCGATTTGGAGGTGATTGGCAACTCCAACCCCCGCTATGAGTACGGTTTTAGAATAGGCGCTGACTATAAAGGCTTTGATATCGGCGTGTTTTTCCAGGGCGTAGCCAGCCGTAAGATATGGGGACAGGGCTTCTTAAGTATCCCCGGCTTTCAATCGTCAGATGGCGCCATGCCGGAAGCTATTGCGGGCAATTACTGGACGCCGGAAACCCCTGATGCATTTTATCCCGCAGCTTATAACAATGCCGGAAGCAATACTGCCAACAATATGCAGGTGCAGGACAGGTACCTGCTGAATATGGCTTACATCCGCCTGAAAAATTTAACAGTCGGTTATTCATTGCCTGAAACATTGCTTCGCAGGGCAAGCATCAATACGCTAAGAGTATATATAGCGCTGGAAAATTTTATTACATGGGATAACTTGAAAGGCTTGCCTATTGATCCTGAAAGTATAAGCGGCTATTCTATGTGGAATACCTCCAATTATAATTCGGGTCGAACAGGTACGGGTGTACCTGCTTTTAAAATCCTTTCTGCAGGCCTTCAATTGAACTTTTAAACTTGATTACAATGAAGAACTTAAAATACATATATAGTCTGGCGGCAACATTCATCCTTTTAGTGAGTTGCAGTAAAAATATATTAGACCGCCCTCCTTTGACCAGCTATGTTGATGGACAATATTGGCGTAGTGAAGACGATATCCGGATGTACGTCAATAGCTATTATCCTTATTACTTCAGTGGATATAATACTTCTTTCACTGCCGACTATACCCCGGTAAGAGGATATACTTTTTCCGACGATCTTACCGGAAAAAATGTGCAATCCAATTTCGAAAGTAGTGTTCCAACATCCAGGGGATCTACATCAGAGTCTGCCGAATGGTTGCAATCATATGCCGGTCCTACCTGGGATTTTGCATGGGTAAGAAAATCAAATATTTTACTCGACCGCCTGGAAAATGTGGCAAAGCCGAATATCACGGAAGATGGGTACAAGCACTGGACTGCGGTTGCGCGTTTTTTTAGGGGATTTGAATACAGCCGGCTGGTAAGTGTTTTTGGGGCAGTTCCTTACTTTGATAAAGTTGTTGCTGATGATGATTTACCCACACTATTTAAAAACCGGGATGAAAGAGGCGTTGTAATGGATAATGTATACGATGACTTCAAATATGCTTTGGCCAATATCCGGGAAAATGATGGTACACAGCTTTTGAATAGGTACATAGCTGCAGCATTCATATCGAGGCTGATGTTGTTTGAAGGAACCTATCAGTATTATCATGGCTTGGACGCCGTAAGAGCTAAAAAATACCTGGAGTTTGCTGCGGAGGCTGCAGAAATTGTGATGAACAGCAGCAAATACAGCTTCACCCGGGACTTCAAATCATTGTTTTCTTCAGAAAGTTTGGCGGGTCATCCGGAAGTATTGTTGTACAGAGTGTATGATGCTGCATTAACGGTAACCCATTGTATCGGATCTTATCAAAATGGTACAGAAGTGGTTGGTGTAGATGCTAATCTGGTGCTGATCAAATCGTTTATTGTGAATGACGGCCTGGTGTGGCAAAACTCCTCAAACCCCGATGCAAAAAGCTTTAAGATTGCTGATCTGGCAAAAACAAGAGATCCCCGCTTTGAAGCTTCATTTGTAGACAGGACGCTAACTTCATCGGCTACACTGCTGTATGGTTATAAGTTTGCATCCCGGCAGGCCATTACTTATATCGGGAGCTCCTATCCCGCTGCATGGGGGAGTAATACCAATACCAGTGATGCCCCCATTATGCGGTTGGCTGAAGTGGTATTAAACTGGATTGAAGCAAAAGCAGTGCTGGGAGAATATCTGGGAGGCAGCATGGTAACACAGGCCGATATTGACCAATCTATCAACGCCGTTCGTTTGCGTCCGCTTGATGCCGCAGCTATTGCCAAAGGCGTAAAACAAACCAATCCGCTGCAATTATCGGCATTGCCCGATGACCCCGACAAAGACGCAGATGTGCCTTCATTGATTTGGGAAATCCGAAGAGAAAGGCGTATGGAATTTGTATTTGAACATACCCGGCTTTTAGACCTGAAAAGATGGAAAAAGCTGAATAATATGGATTTTAGTACCAATCCTGATTATTTCCTGGGACCATGGGTAAATGTGCAGCAGGAAGCACCGGCATACCTTACACCCACTTATGTGGGCAGAACAAAAGTAAAGCTGGAGGATGGAACGGTGATAACTTATGATGGTAACAATGCGGCTTCGCTGGTAGGGTTTTGGATGGTGGATAATGCACAAAACAGAAACCCTTTTACGGATCAATCGTACCTGGCGCCTGTGGGTCAGTCGCAGATTATTCAATACGAGGAAAAAGGATTTACCCTTAGCCAAACTCCGGGTTGGTAAGAACCCTTTGTCCGTTTTGTAAAAAAAGACAACACTAAGATATCTATGTGATCATTATTAGAAAAATACAGTCCGATTTTTTTGGACTGTATTTTTTTTGCGTTACCTGAAACCGCTTTATGCTTTTATTGGGTGCATTCTATTTCTGCCAACATTTCATTTAACTTACATGCCTGCGGAAACATCCGCCCTTTGTTGCTTTACTGTTCATTAAAAAATTGTATTTACCATGGCTGTACTGGGTATTGACCTGGGTGGAACAAAATTATTATCAGGCGTTTTTTCGGAAAGCGGCGAATTATTGCATAAAGAAAAAGCAGACCTTGAAAACAGGAAGGGCGCAGAAGTGGGGGCGTTCATCACTCAAAAGATAAACATACTGCAATCTGAATGGCGGCAAAAAGGCAACGGCATATCTGCTGCAGGCCTGGCTATACCAGGGATCAGTAATTCAGCAAGCGGCACCGTGTGGGCGCCCAATATACCAGGATGGGAAGCGTACCCGCTTTTAAATGAATTGCAGCAAAACTGCAAAGACACCAGTATAATTATTGACAACGATCGTTCCTGCAGCCTGCTGGGAGAAATATGGAGAGGAAATGCACGCCAATGCAATAACGTTATCTTTCTTGCCGTAGGAACAGGAATAGGTGCGGGCATTATGGCTAATGGCAATATCATATCCGGAGCACAGGGTATATCCGGAGCCATTGGATGGATGGCACTAACTACTCCATTTCGTGATGCCTATATATCATGCGGTTGCTTTGAACAGCATGCTTCAGGCGAAGGTATTGCCAAATCGGCCCGTGAACTGTTGCAGTCAGAAAAAATTACAACCAGCTTGCTAAACCGTATTCCGCTAAAAGATATTAAAGCCCGTCATGTATTTAATGCTTACAGCGATGGCGACCCTACCGCTATAAAAATAATAAGGCAATGCATTCAATACTGGGGAATGGCATCGGCCAACCTGGTAAGTCTTTTTAATCCTGAAAAGATCATTTTTGGAGGAGGTGTATTTGGCCCGGCATTGCAGTTCTTACCCGATATTATGCAAGAAGCCTGCCGTTGGGCACAGCCTGTTAGCATTAAGCACACAAAGTTTGAGCCCTCTGCCCTGGGTGACGAAGCGTGTTTGTACGGCGCCGCATTTTTAGCATTAAAAAATAAATACAACCATGGCCCTGGCAACATACAATAAAACAACACTTTTTATTTCTGCATGTTGCGGCTTATTGCTTTTTGGTATCGCACTGCTTACGCTGGGCAGTGTATCGCAGGGACTGCAGCAAAATTTTAAATTAGATAAACTGGAGGCGGCAACTTTGTTTGCCATCCTTCCTGCCGGACTGCTTACAGGCTCACTTTTCTTTGGCCCTGTATGCGACAGGTATGGATATAAGCTATTGCTGGTAGGCGCCTGCCTGTTGCTGGCAGCAGGTTTTGCAGGTATCGCTTATTCGCCATCCATGGGCTGGCTTCAGTTTTCCATCTTTATTTTTGGATTGGCCGGTGGCATCATCAACGGCGCCACCAACGCCGTAGTTGCTGATATTAGTGGCGAATTCAAGGGCGCAAACCTCAGCCTGCTGGGTGTATCTTTTGGAATCGGAGCGCTGGGCCTACCCTTTGTGCTCGGCCTGCTGAAACAACATTACACTTATCCCATCATTCTTTTGGGAGCAGCCGTTATCGCGTTCTGCGTTGCATTGTTTTATCTTTTTATCCGCTTCCCTTCACCCAAAATAACACAGGGCTTTCCTTTGAAAAGAAGTTTCGGTTTATTGAAAGACATGGTACTGCTGCTGATTGCTTTTTACCTTTTTTGCCAGAGCAGCCTTGAGGCGATTGTAAATAACTGGACGACTACTTTTCTGATTGAGCGGAAAGACCTTTCAGAAAGCAATGCATTGTACGCCCTTTCGGCCTGTGTTGCCGGTATGACGCTGATGCGTTTACTAACGGGAACTTTTTTTCGTAAAATAACCGCCAGCAATATTTTATTGTTTTCTTTGGGTTTGTTTTTTTGCGGAATCATTTTGCTGCAGATCAGTGCTTCTTTTTTTACAGCGCTTTCGGGATTATTATTGCTGGGTGCGGGCATTGCCGGTGGGTTCCCCATTATGCTGGGGTTAGTGGGCAGCCGTTATGCTGCGTTATCGGGCACCGCTTTTAGCCTGGTGCTGGTCATTGCTATTACCGGAAATATACTGGTTAATTACCTGATGGGGATAGTAGCAGAAACGTATGGCATACAACATTTTATTACTTTACTGTATATAGAGCTTGGCGTAATGGTATTGCTTTTTATTTGCATCTTTAAAAAAATAAAATAAATTTTCACTTTAAAAATTTCATCACATGTTAGCATTGGAATGGCTGAAAAACGCCAGGGATATTATGACCCAAATTGAAACAACCCAATTAGAAAACATAAAAAAGGCTGCAGCAATAATGGCCGACAGTATTGAATGCGGCCGGTGGGTGCACACGTTTGGGTGCGGGCATGCCACTTTGCCGATTGAAGAAATGTACCCGCGCATTGGCGGATTTGTGGGCTTTCATCCCATTGTAGAGCTGCCACTTACTTTCTTTACCAATATTACCGGGCAAATGGGTGTGCACCAGTTTGTGTTTTTAGAAAGAGTTGAAGGTTATGGAATAGAAATCATGAAGGGACATACGTTTGATAAGCGCGATACCATGTGGCTGTTCTCCCATTCCGGCATTAATAATGTAAATATTGATGTGGCGCTGGAAGCTAAAAAGCAAGGCATGAAAGTTATTGCATTTGGATCTGCGGCCGAAGCCAAGGGAAAGCAAACCCGCCATTCGAGCGGTAAAAATATTTTTGAAATTGCCGACCTGGTAGTAGATACCTGTGCGCCTGCAGGCGATGCCAGCGTACCCTTAAAAAATCACCAGGATAAAATAGGCCCCGTTTCCACCATGGCTTTTGTAACCTGTGTGTGGATGACCGTTACCACCGTGGCCGAAATCCTGGCCGACAGAGGAGTGAAATTGCACATCCATCCTTCGCATAATGTACCGGGTGATACCACAGCCAAACAAAGGCTTGAAGAAGCACTGGCAGAATACAAAAAAAGAGTGGCTGGTGTATAATATTAAGTGGGTACTAAATTGTTTTTTAGTCCGTAATTTTAGGAAAACCTGGCGCCAGCTAAAAGAAAATATTTTTCTAAAATCTTTCATAATCGATTCAACCAAATCACATTTAAACATTCAACCATGTCAGTAAGCAAAAAGAATTCCCGCAGAAATTTTATTAAAAACACAGCCCTGGGTGCGGCAGGCTTTATGATCGTTCCCCGGCATGTAATTGGTGGGCCGGGGTTTTTAGCGCCAAGCGATCGCCTTGTCGTTGCAGGCGTAGGCGTAGGCGGAAAGGGTAGATCTGATCTTGCCAATTTTCACAAAAGCGGCAAGGCCGACATCGGTTTTCTATGCGATGTGGACGATAGAATGGCCGAAACCTCTGTAAAGGCTTTTCCCAAAGCGAAATATTATAAAGACTGGCGGGAGATGTTTGACAAGGAAGCAAAAAATTTTGATGCGGTATCTGTTTCTACCCCCGATCACACCCACGCTGTTGTTGCCATGGCGGCTATGCGAAGGGGCAAGCATGTGTATGTGCAAAAACCCATGACGCACGATATTTATGAAGCGCGCCAGTTAACCGAAGCTGCGGAAAAATTTAAAGTGGTAACCCAAATGGGAAACCAGGGCGCATCGGGCGATGGTGTAAGGCAATTGCGGGAATGGTACGATGCCGGCATTATTGGCGATGTGCATACCGTGTACATCTTTACCAACAGGCCCATTTGGCCGCAAGGTATTCCCTGGCCTACCGATAAACCGCCTGTGCCTAAAGAGCTCGATTGGAACCTTTGGCTGGGTACCGCGCCCTATAAAGACTATGTTGATAAATTAATTCCCGGAAGCTGGCGCGGCTGGTGGGATTATGGCACGGGTGCGTTGGGCGACCTGGGTTGCCATTTAATGGAAGCCCCTTTCAGTGTGCTGGGTTTAAAATACGCATTGGATGTGCAGGCTTCCGTTACCAGCGTGTTTACCGATTTTGGTCAACGTGGTGTTTTCCCCGATAGCTTTCCGCCTTCCAGTCATGCTACATTAACTTTCCCCAAAACGCATAAAACGCAGGGCAATGTAACGATGCACTGGATGGACGGTGGTATAAAGCCGGAACGTCCCGAAGAGCTGGGGGCAGACGAAGTATTTGGCGATGGTAACAGCGGCATTTTGTTTGTGGGCACAAAAGGCAAGATGATGGCCAGTGAGTATGCTGCAAACCCACGTTTGCTGCCGCTTTCACGCAACAAGGAAGTTCAGGTAAAGCAAACCTTTGCACGCGTTCCCGGAAGTGCAGACGGGCATTATGCACAATGGGTGGAAGGGGCGATAGCGGGTTATGGCAACAAAGAAATGAGTTCGCCATTTAACCTGGCAGGGCCTTTGACCGAAGCCATATTAATGGCGAATCTCGCTATCCGGGCGGCAGATACACCCAAGCCCCGGAAATCGGGCAAGGGTTTTGATTACCCGGGAAGCAATATGAAACTACTCTGGGATCATGAAAAGATGCGTGTTACCAATCTCGAAGAAGTAAACAAATTTGTAAAACGCGATTACCGCGAAGGATGGACGCTTGATTTCTAAATCATCGCAGCATTGTTTGAAGTAGGGGAGATCATGGTACTGATTACCGCGATCTCCCCTATTCATTTTTAATAGGTATGGTATGGTGTTCCAAAACCTAAGCAACATTCAGCTATATTGCAGTATAAATTTATTACTGTGCAAATAGTTTCCTATCTACAAGATTCACACGACCGGCTCGCCGTATTGATTGACGGATTGTTATACAATATGGATGAATTGCATCCCGATTTACCCGGTAGCATGGGTATGTTTTTGAATTACTGGGACGATGCTTTGCCTATTGCCACGCATGCCCGGAACAGTGTGATGGCGGGAAGCTTTTTACGAAACAGGGGCATACCTTTAGAAAATGTGCAGTTGCTGGCGCCACTCCCTTTTCCTACCTCCTACAGAAGCGCATACGCATTCAGGCAACATGCGGCGGCTGTTTCACAGAATAACGGACGACCGCTATCACAGGAATTTGAAAAATTTCCTGTTTTCTGTTTTGGCAACCACCACAGCGTGCGGGGTCCCGGAGAAATAACCGCGATGCCGGATCACCTGGCGGAGTTGGATTTTGAGCTGCAGGCGGCTATCGTAATATGCAGGCATGGCCGGAATATCCCGGCAGAAAACGCAGACGACTATATCGCAGGTTTAATGATTATGAATGGAATAAGCGCCCGCCAATTGCAAAAAGACGAGATGCTTTTGAATCTTGGAGCGGCCAAAAGCAGGGATTTTATCACTTCCATAGGGCCGGTATTGGTTACGCTTGACGAATTGGAGCAATTTGAGATACCCGCTAAGCTTAATCATACCGGAAGAAGTTGGAACCTTCGTATGCAATGTACAGTAAACGGGCAGTTGGCAGGCGAAGCCAACCTGGGTGATATGGACTGGACCTTTGCGGAAATTATTGAACGCGCCTCGTATGGAACCGACCTGCATCCCGGCGACCTCATTGGCAGCGGGGCTTCAGGAAATGGATGTTTCCTGGAACTGAACCTTACAGGCAAATTAAACAACCCGGAATATTCCAACCAATGGTTAAAGAATGGCGATACCGTGGAAATGGAAATAGAGCGTTTAGGAAAGTTGAGCAACAGGGTTGTGGCAGATGAAAGTAGCTGGAGTATTTTGGCGAACAAAAAATAGACGGGATTCATCAAATTGCTTTCTAACTTTACAGCATTAAATACTCTGTATGATAAAAAGAACAGGTATACTGGTTTCGATATTTTTTTTAACAGGATTGGTTTCCTGTTTGGATATGGAGGAGAAGATAGTGATCAATAAAAACAATAGTGGAACCTATACCATGACCTTAGATATGAGCAAAATGATAAAGCTCATGAAAGAAATGGACCAGGAAAATAAAGATGAAAGCAGTACCGCCGAAAAAAAAGATTCCACCGTTTATCTTAAATCTTTTGTAGATACTTCCACTGCACTCACCGCTAAGGAAAAGGAACTGTTCAGGGACGGAAGTGTAAGGATGCAGATTGACGAAACAGCAAACCAGTTCATAGTCATTTTTCATTTCCCTTTCAAAGATATTAGCTCCCTGCCCGAACTGAAGTCGTCGTATATGGCTGCCATAGACAAACTCGGTATATCAAAAAAGATTAACCCCGCAGAGAGTGGGTTAGAAGAAGACAAATCGGTGGATATGGAGAACAATAAGAATATTTTAAGTCCCAGTGGCGAAGCTTTTGCTTTTACCGCCGTTCCGGGAAAAATATCCAATACCCTGCTCGACAAAGAGATGTTCAATAATAGCATTCAGAACGATTCTTCCC
This sequence comes from uncultured Terrimonas sp., assembly GCA_964391065.1. Lineage (GTDB taxonomy): Bacteria > Bacteroidota > Bacteroidia > Chitinophagales > Chitinophagaceae > Agriterribacter. The sequence goes on from CAYMKT010000038.1 coordinate 23,547, forward strand.
TGCAAATGATCCAGCAAATGAGTATGATGATGGGTGATATGAACTATAAAACGGTAGTGGTATTACCCGGCAAAGTGAAAAACTACAAAGGCAATCAAACCATTTTGTCGGACGATAAAAAAACGGTTTCTTTCTTAACTACATTGAGCGACATGCTTAACCGGCCGGAGGCTGCAGAATATATGGTGGAATATTAAACACCCTTTTTCTTTGTTTACCTTTGCAACTCGTTTTATTGTACTACTTACACTACGCATTGACACTGCGAATCCTTAACGCAATACAAACGCTTAAAACCAGGGAGTTGCACGCCATTTTATGACCCAGCATTTTATCATATCTTGCGACTACAAAACTAACAATGGACAGAACAATTGATATCGAAGCTAATCCCGAAAACCTAAATGAATGGGTTAGGCAAAGTATTGACCTTTTTAGGAACTCAAACTATCTTGACCAAATATTGGAGGTGTATCCATTTCAAATTGCGGCACCAGAGCGACTTGATGCAGGAATTAGACGCAAAATTATTGCTGCTCATCAAGGTCGGAAAACAGAGGAATTAATTAGGCTATTAAAAAGCTTGACCAAGTTTCCCTATGAAGACCCTATCTGGTATTTACTTAAAAATATTGAAGGTTGTATTGATAATAACCCTAGACAAATTCAAAGAATTGCAGAATCTCTGTATTCTATGACGGCAGAAGAAACCGTTGTTCGGCTTGAAGCTGCCCCTAAATTAAATACACAAATGGGTCCAATGTTCAATGGTTGGCTAAGGCGAAATTTTACTCCTTTAGGGTTAGATGCCTTTCAAAGGTCGATACGAGGGGTTTGCATACTTGATTCCAGCGAAGAAGTCGGAAAGGAATTTATTAATGATACGTTGCACCAAAGTCTTGCAAAACGTCCTGACTTAATAGCAAAAGTAAATAGACAAATAATTATAGGCGAGGCAAAGTGGATTGGGCAGCCAGGTGGTAATCAAGAAAAACAAGTACAAGAAGTACTTAATTTTTGTAGACATCAACGTGGGAATGTAATCAGAATAGGAGTAGTTGATGGATTTCCATGGTCTGTTTTCAATATAAATCACCGCTTGGTTAATAATAAAGAAGCCGTTAACATACAAGAGTCAGAATATGATATGGTAAGTGCTTTACTGCTGCAAGCTTATTTGCAGAGATTTCTCTAATCAATCAAGAGCTATATATTCAAAGAAGTTACACTTAATTTTTTCCTTTTTGAAGTTGTTTTTCACAACAGATAATGATTGGGTAGAATTATCAATACCAATCCATTTTCTTTTTAGCTCATTCGCTACAAACAAAGTTGAGCCGCTCCCAGCAAAGCAATCAAGAACAACAGAGCCGTCATTAGAAGAATTTAAAATAATCCTACCGAGCATTTCATGATTTTTTTGTGTTGGATAATCAACGTAAGACAACCCTTTATCTTTGAATTCCCAGACATCTTGAACCTTTTTTCCTTTATGCTCCTTAGCAAAAATCATTTTTCTTGGGTTGCCACTTTCAGACCATTCAATCAATCCTTGCATATCAAGTCGTGTGAGTTCTTCTCTACTATAACGCCAATGCCTTCCCTTGGGAGGCATTAACCCATTCCACTCCTTTCCAGTATCGCCATCAACTGTTTCACCGGGAGCATGTAATGGATTAGTAGTATATCGACCATACTTTGGATGAATTTTTGGAAAAAAAATATTTTCTTCTTCCTTTGTCAGTTCTTCTTTTATTTCATTCCAAATATTCTTGTCTCTTTCTTTTGCATAAAACAAAATAATATCTGAGTAATTACCATATGCGTTCCTTGCAAAATTTTTAGGGTTACATTTAATACGTGTAATATCATTAATGAAGTTGCTATACCCAAACACTTCATCCATTATAATTTTTACATAATGCCCAATTTTTTTATCAATATGTAAATAAATACTTCCATTTTCAGAAAGTAACTCTCTAAGTAAAAAAAGTCTCTTTCTAAGGAACTCTAAAAAATCGCCATGTAATAGTTTATCGGAATAAGCATGGTCATTGTCAAGATTAGAAAAATCCTGCCCTGTTCCATATGGAGGGTCGATATAAATAAGATCAATTTTTCCCCTGTATTCTGAAAGAAGATTCTTTAAAACAAAGAAATTATCGCCAAAAATGAACTTATTAAAATCCCCTTTGTGATTAATTTCAATAGGCTTTATAGTTCCTAAATGTCTTGAAGTTAAAATTTCTTTTTCTTCGCTTTTACCTTGATAGTCTAAAACACAATTTCTTGATTTTTTAAAATAAATAGCTTCTGGCTCCGACACAACCGAATTAGAAGAAAGAAAATTTTCAAACTCTGAATGAGAAACACGATAACTCTTATTTATTTTAACAGCGTTTAATTCCTTTTTTTGAATATACTTCGCAACTGTTTGCCTTGTTACTTTTAAGGTTTGGGCAACCTCATCGACAGTTAAAAAATTACTCATAGCTATCTATATTTATGACGTAAATTAACCTAATTTAACAAATAATCAAATGTGACATTATATTTTCATGCACATTTTTGGGCGACAGGAAAAAACGGCGTGCAACAAAAGTATCCTATGTAAAGCGATTTAGGGTTGGACATGGTAACATCAGCTATTTGCAAGCATCAGCAGTGGTTCCGGCTCGACGTTCAACGTTCATCTTTAGTTCATAGCTTCAACAACATATTTTTCAAATGGGCATTTGTACCGGGCTGGACAATCAATGAATTCCCTGCCTTCGCAAATACTCGACCGGTAAAAATGAGAGAATTACTGATCGGTAATTTTCATCCTATACGCGTGCAAGCCATGACAACCACCGACACCATAGATACCACGACCACTGTAGAACAATCCATTCGTTGTATTGAAGCCGGAGCAGAATTTGTTGGTGAAGCCAATGTAAGGAATCTGCGTGTAACACCAACAACGGCATGACAGCTTCCGGTCATCGCTGTTGATCCAGCACCGAAAGTCGCTGCTCAATAACTTTTTGATTAAAGTTCCTGTGTTGCTCAAAGATCGTCCATTGGGCCGGGGTAAGAACATCCTTAATCTTTTTTTCTTTTTTACTGAGTGTTTTCTCGACGCTGCCTGCGTCTTTTGTTTCCTGAACGGTCATATTGATCCGATCTGAATCTGAAATTTCGGTTACCATTTTGCCGGCCGACTTTCGGTTGATCTTGTCCAATTTCAGCAATTGTTTTTCGGTAAGGTTGAGTTCGAGAGCCATGAGCCTTGTTTCTATTTCTGCCCTGCGTTGTGCGGTATGCGTTCGATACAACCTCGTTTGGGTATCGGTAAATGATTCCTTCAGTTCCTTCTCATAATCACTGAAAATTTGCCTGGCCATAACAGTATCTAATTTGCCCGTGGACTTGTGTTGTTCGAGCAGACCCACAACCTGGTTAACCATGATCTTGGCTGACGCGGCTACCTCTTCCTGTTGTGATGGCGAAAGGCTCAATTCCCTGGCCAAGTTTATAGTGATTTGATTTCCTAATGTGATTACGTTTACTTCCTGGGCCAAACCAGAAGAAAGAAATATGGCATGAAAAAAAAGGCAGCTTACGAAATGTTTAATTTTTGCAGATTGCATACGAACATGATTTGATGGTGTAAAACTTGGAAATTCGAAGAACATCTCCACTAAAATTACACATTCAGCATTACACTTTCCTATTTCATTGTATCCTCTCTTCAAAAAACTGTCTTCGCTCTGCGGTGCCATTGCATCAACTTTGAACCCCGTGCAGTACTTCTGATCCGGGTGCGCCAATCACGTGGAGGGACGAAATTCTAAAAACGCTGCTATACCGCCCCGACAGTTGGAAGATTTATCGGAGAAAAAGCATGATTTAAAAAACAAGGCTTGATGACCGGCAGGCTTTAAGTGGATGAACCGCATGATTCCAAACTTATTTATGTTCTGTATAGTACAGGAAAGTAAACCCCTGCGCTCTGTAGGTCTGCAACACCGGACAAAATAAAGACCCCATTAAACACCATTTTTCTTTCTTTACCTTTGCCAATAGTTTTATCATATACTTATACTATGCATTGGTATTGTGAATCCCCGACAGCATATAAGCGTTTAAAAACGAAGGAAGTACAAATAGGAGCATTACTGATCGGTAATTTTCATCCTGTACGCGTGCAAACCATGACCACCACCGATACCATGGATACCATGGCCACGGTAGAACAATCTATTCGTTGTATTGAGGCGGGAGCAGAGCTTGTACGTATTACCGCGCCCAGCAAAAAAGAAGCGGAAAATTTATTGAATATAAAAAATGAACTGCACCGCAGGGGATATTTTACACCGCTGGTTGCCGACATCCATTTTACGCCCAATGCCGCTGAAATTGCTGCGCGTATCGTAGAAAAAGTGCGCGTAAATCCCGGCAATTATATCGACAAGAAGAAATTTGAATTTATTGAATATACCGATAGTGCATATCATGCGGAAATTGAAAGAATAGCACAACGTTTTACGCCTCTGGTAAAGATTTGCAAGGAGCATGGAACAGCTATGCGCATTGGTACAAATCATGGGTCGCTGAGCGACCGCATTATGAGTCGCTATGGCGACACGCCCATGGGCATGGTGGAAAGCGCTATGGAGTTTTTGCGCATTGCCCGGCACGAAAATTATCACAATATCGTGCTCAGTATGAAGTCGAGTAACCCGCAGGTAATGGTACAGGCTTACCGGTTGCTGGTTCGGCAAATGACGGAAGAGTTTCAGGAGAACTATCCCCTGCATTTGGGGGTAACAGAAGCCGGCGACGGGGAAGATGGCAGAATAAAATCGGCTATCGGCATTGGCAGTTTATTGGAAGACGGTATTGGCGATACCATAAGGGTATCCTTAACCGAGGACCCCGAATTTGAAATTCCCGTGTGCCGTGATATTGTGAAAAGATATACGGCTGGTTCAACATCAATGCAGGAGCAACCAGGTTCATCACCTGCCACTTCCCACTCCCCACTTCCCGCTCGCTATTCCCCATTTCAGTATCAACGAAGGGAAACGATAACCGTTAACAACATTGGCGGCCATCATGTTCCGGTGGTAGTTGCCGATTTAAGCAAAGCGGGTGAAGTTACTCCCGAAGTTTTACAGCGTGTTGGTTACGCGTATGATGCCGGTTTGGATAAATGGAATATCGGCGATATGGCTGCCGATTATATTTATTTTGACGGGCAGGAATTGCCTTTTGCTTTACCCGGAACCTTACAGGTAATATTGCCTGCCGAAAACTGGATGCATTGCAAAGACAAAGAAAAATACTTCCCCATATTTTCTTTTGAGAAATATGTAAATGCATCTTTTCAAAACAGGAGTGCTGTTTTAAATTTTGTGATGGTTGATTGTTTTAACGATAACGGTCCATTTGATACCGGTGAACTCAATAAAATTAAGAATGACGCAACCGTTGTACTGTGCCTGAGCAGTACCAGCAAAAACGCTATGCAATCGGTACGCCGGATGTTTGTTGAATTGCTGGAAAAGGAAATGGTTAACCCGGTAGTATTGATTACCGACAGCAACTGGCAAACCCCGGATGAACATCTTATTCATTTTGCAACAG
>CAYMKT010000039.1:0-10555 GCA_964391065.1 uncultured Terrimonas sp.
GCAATTAATGGTAAAATTATTTTCATGAGCAGATATTATTAAGGAATAAACTTATAACTAATTAAAGGCGATACCGTTATAAGGTATAGTAAGCATAGTGGAAATAGAAAAAACCTAAAGGTTAAAAAGGGTTTTAAATGGGAAAGGGCGTGTTTTGCAGAAAGGATACCGTATCAAATAGCCCCGAAGCGGCAAATATGATAGTGAAGATACAAATCTTCTTTAACCAAAATAGGCCTTCGCACAAAATTTTCATCGAATTGATGATGTACATATTCTACGACTGGCAAAAGGCAGAGAATATATAGACATTTTTTATTTTAGCTTACGTATAGCCTTGAATGTGCATGTGTTATTGTGTAATTACCAAATGATAAATTATTGTTTTTCACGGGGTGTTGGCATGCTACCCACGAAAAATGCTACCGACCTGGGGAGGGTAGCATTTGCCTGTTAATGCGTAAAATAATCTTCTATTGGTCCGTAATTGTTTTGGCTACCTGTTCAACGGCTGGCTTTTTTTCGATAGTCGCATGCCCAGTCTTAGTGTTATATAGATCTGCCAGGGTTGGCGCGATCACCAGGGAAACGATAGACATTAATTTAATAAGGATATTCATTGAAGGTCCGGAAGTATCTTTAAAAGGATCGCCTACTGTATCGCCGGTAACCGAAGCCTTATGAGGATCAGATTTTTTATAGAACATCTCGCCATTGATCTCTACGCCTTTTTCAAAGGATTTTTTAGCATTATCCCATGCGCCCCCGGCATTGTTCTGGAACATTCCCATCAATACCCCGCTAACGGTTGCCCCTGCCAGGAAACCGCCCAACGCTTCGGGTCCCAATAAAAAACCCATAATTAGTGGAGATAGAATAGCGATAGCGCCGGGCAACATCATCTTTTTAATAGAAGCTTCCGTAGAAATAGCTACGCATTTATCATATTCTGGTTTGCCCTTTCCTTCCATGATACCCGGAATGGTACGAAACTGGCGGCGAACTTCTTCTACCATGCTCATGGCCGCTTCTCCAACCGCGCGTATAGCAAGGGAGGAAAATATGAATGGTATCATACCTCCTACGAAAAGAGAGGCCAATACCTTGGCTTTATAAATATCTATGCCTTCAATACCAGCCACGCCTACAAAAGCTGCAAATAGTGCCAAAGCCGTTAATGCCGCCGAAGCGATAGCAAAACCTTTACCGGTAGCTGCTGTAGTATTACCTACTGCATCCAGTACATCTGTTTTTTCGCGTACTTCCTTGGGTAATTCGCACATTTCTGCTATTCCCCCCGCATTATCTGCGATAGGTCCAAATGCATCGATCGCTAATTGCATAGCGGTAGTTGCCATCATACCTGCTGCGGCAATGGCTACACCGTACAAACCTGCAAATTCATAAGAACCCCAAATACCTCCGGCTAAAACTAAGATAGGTAAAAAGGTAGATTCCATTCCAACCGCCAAACCACCGATAACGTTGGTGGCATGTCCTGTTGAAGATTGACGTATAATGGACATTACCGGTCTTTTGCCCATGGCAGTGTAATATTCTGTGATAATGCTCATTAAAGCGCCAACTACCAGCCCAACTGCAATGGCGCCTAAAACACCCCATTTAGTAAACTCATGGTCGCGCAAGGTCATGGTGTCGGGTAAAATATAATATACCAAACCAACGGAGGCTACCGCGGTAAGAACGATTGAACCCCAGTTACCCATATTAAGCGCTTTTTGTACGCTATCGGTGGTAATGCCTGCGGTATCACTTACTTTAACAAACCAGGTTCCTATAATGGAAAATATGATACCTGCGCCGGCTATCAGCATGGGCAATAATATAGGCGCCATGCCTCCAAAATTATCCACCGATACCGTTTCTTGTCCTAATACCATGGTGGCAAGCACGGTTGCCACATAAGAGCCAAATAAATCGGCGCCCATCCCGGCAACGTCACCTACATTATCCCCCACATTATCGGCAATGGTAGCCGGGTTACGAGGATCATCTTCCGGAATGCCTGCTTCCACTTTTCCTACCAGGTCGGCGCCCACGTCGGCAGCTTTGGTATAAATACCGCCACCAACACGTGCAAATAAAGCGATACTTTCGGCGCCCAGCGAGAACCCGGTTAGCACCTCAATCGCCTTTACCATTGCTATATTATAGGTTTCGGAACCTGCTTCGATACCACTGACAAATTGAAGATATAATATGATAAAAACGCTTCCCAACCCTAAAACCGCTAAACCGGCAACACCCAAACCCATCACAGATCCGCCCGTAAACGATACGGATAATGCTTTGCTTAAACTGGTTTTAGCTGCCTGGGCAGTACGTACATTGCTTTTAGTTGCTATACGCATTCCAATGTAACCGGCAGTAGCGCTCAATATAGCGCCTACAATAAAAGAAATAGCAATAGACCAATGGGAGTGGGGGTTTGCGTTTGCCATAACACCTAGTAGAATGGCCACTATAACAACAAAATAGCCCAGTATTTTCCACTCTGCTTTCAAAAAAGCCATTGCACCCTCGGCAATGTAATTGCTGATTTCCTTCATGCGGTCTGAGCCGGCATCTTGTTTAATAACCCAATTAAATTTTACGAAAGTATAAAGGAGGCCAAGCAGTCCCATAACGGGCACCAGGTAGAACAATGTATCCATATAAGTTGAGTTCTTGTATGTTATGTTTTTGGGACGGCAAAAATAGGGGATTCGGGCTTAAAAATGCCAATTAGGCAAAATAAACATTCCTTTTTATATGTATGAATGCTTCGGGGATGCAGGCAACAATATCACCGGCAATCATCGCTTCTTCCGTTAGTTTTTGGGCAGCAATATCACCGGCAAGTCCATGCAGGTATACACCGGTTAAAACCACCTGTTCTGTATTATTGAATTGGGCGTATAAGCCCGTTAATATTCCGGTTAGCACATCTCCACTTCCAGCGGTGGCCATGCCGGGGTTGCCCGTGGGGTTAAAGTAACCTTTGCCGGAGGGAGTAGCGATAAAAGAATAGTTTCCCTTCAAAACAATATAAATCTGCAGTGTCCTGGCTTTTTCGAGCGCCAATTGAAGCCGTTCGAAATCATTTGATGATGTGCCAAACAACCGTTCAAATTCCCTGGGGTGAGGCGTAAGAATAGTATGCCCTGGTATTTTTGAATACCACTGTTTATTTTGGGATAACGCATTCAGGCCGTCGGCATCAATGATCAATCGTTCAGGTTTTTTATTCAGGATGGTTTCCAGAACGTTCGCTACGCTTTCAGTGAGTCCCATGCCCGGCCCAATGGCATACATATCATAATTACTTTTCAGGTTCAGTGAAGTGTGTATTTTTTCGTTATTATCTGTTACACACATAGCCTCAGGAACAGCCGTTTGAAGGATGGTATAGCCACAGGCCGGAATATAGCAGGTAAGCTTCCCCACGCCGGTTCTCAAACACGCTTTTGCAGCAAGTACGGCAGCACCCATCATACCGTAACTGCCTGCAATAAGCGCCGCATTGCCATAGGTTCCCTTATGAGCAAACCTTTCGCGGGGCTGGATGAAGGAATGGATGACTGTCTCTTCAACGATTTCAAAATCAGTCGAAGTATCGTTACCGTATTTTGGGTGAAGACCGATATCGATGATTTTTACTACCCCAATATAGCTGGCGTTTTCAGGCAACAAAAAAGCTAATTTCATTACCTGGAAACTAAGCGTAACGGATGCGTTAATGATTGTATTTCCTGCTGACGTTTTATCTGCAAACAGTCCACTGGGCATGTCTATTGCAAGAACCTGCGAATTTGATTGGTTAATATAGTTAACCACTGCCACTGCCAATCCTTCCAACGGACGGTTGAGTCCATATCCAAACAGGGCGTCTATAATGCAATCCGAACCGGTCAGCACCGGGAAATCGCTTTCATTCTCTATTAACGTTACAGAAATGGGACAGGCTTCTAATCTTGCAAGGTTCACTTGAAAATCAACCGAACGATGTTCAGGGTTTCCAATAAGAAATACTTTTACTTTTAAGTTGCTGTTGAACAGGAGCCGCGCTATGGCTAATCCATCGCCGCCGTTGTTTCCCGGTCCGCAAAACACCATATATTTTTTGGAAGGTGAAACATTAGCGGAAATCCATTTATGGCAACCCATGGCCGCTCTTTCCATCAGGTCAATAGAGGCTATGGGCTCATTTTGGATGGTATATTGGTCCCATTCCCTGATTTGTGCAACTGAAAATAATTTCATGAATTTTACTGAGCAGCAAAATTAGGGTATTTACGAAGCGAATGGAGCCCTCCGCCCTCATAAAAAGGAATTGATTTCACGGAGACTGAAAAGACAACTTTTTGAGAAAACCAGGCTTACCAGGCGCCACATTTATTCATCCGTGTCCTCATCCGTTTCATATTCACCAAAAGCGGGGAATAGCTTTTTGGCCTGGTAAATGTTGCGGTTGTACTTGTTGCCCAGGATGATGATCGTAGCAGAATCCTTCAGGATACGCGCAAAAACAGTGTTGTTGCCATGCCACCATCCATTGTGGAAAATGATTTTTTCGTTATTCGGGTATTCGAGCATGCGCCACCCCAAGCCGTAATTTTTTATCCCCTTCTTTTCGTAACTGTAACCCGCGTATGCCGAGTCAAGCGTGGACTGCTTAAACAGATTGCCATAGCTCAGAGCGGCTTCCCATTTCAACAAATCACGGGCCGTACTGTAAATATTCTTATCGCCGTACACCGCATCTAAGAAGGTAAAAGCCTCCTGTTGGTTTTTATAATTATAAGAAGGGAGTGCCCTTAATGAATCCGACATCGTAAACACATAACTATTCGTCATGCCCAGCGGCGCAAAAAAGTTTTCATAAATAAACTGGGGGTAAGGCAAACCGCTTACCTTCTCTATTATTAAGGCCAGCAAGGCGTAATTGGTATTACAATAGTGAAATGACTTATCGGGACGCGCAACCTGCAGCTTTTTTTGATTGGTAACCAGGAATTGCAATACGTCTTCATTATATACAGTCTTGCTTCTATCCCAGCCTAACTGCTCCATTACATGTACATAGTTGGGCAAGCCACTTCTGTGGTTCAGCAAGGTTTTTACTGTAACGCCTTTGTATGGAAAACCAGCCAGGTAAACCGAAACCTCGTCGCTGATTTTCAATTTCCCCTCTTCCCAAAGCTTCAATACCGCCATTGCGGTAAAGGTTTTTGATACGGAAGCGAGATGCAGGGCACTATTCGCGTTTATCGAATCTTTGCTGCCGGTATGGCCGTAACCGGCGTATTTTTCAAAGATGATCTCATTTTTTTTGGCAACCAGGAATTCTCCGCTGAAGTGACTTCTTTCCAAAATGTCTTCGTAAAAGTCTTTTGAAGCATTATAGCACTTTTGAAATTCTGTTTTGGAAAGCGTTGAAGGATGGGTTAAAGAATCTGTAACAGAAACAGGCGCCGGTTTGTTTTTTTTGATGGTGGAATAAAAACAACCCGGTAAAAAAATAATAGCAAATAGAATATAGTAAACAAAAATTTTCATCTGGATATGTGGGAAAAGAACGCTGAAACGCAATTAGTTATTATTTTCGCACTGCAATTTTACAATATAAAAGTATGAGTGACAAAAAACGGACCAGTTATCCTAAAGAAAAAATTAATATCCTATTGCTGGAAAACATCAGTGAACAAGCCGCGCAGAATTTTAAGAAAGCAGGGTATGTTTCCATAAAAAGAGTGGCAGGCGCTTTGCCGGAGAAAGAACTCATCAGGGAAATTAAAGATGCTCATTTGCTGGGCATTCGGTCCAAGTCGCAAATAACTCCGGCTGTGCTTAATGCAGCAACAAAGCTACAGGCCATTGGCTGCTTTTGCATTGGGGTGAACCAGGTTAATCTAAGCAAGGCCACTGAGAATGGGGTGACTGTATTTAACGCGCCGTATTCCAATACAAGATCGGTTGCTGAATTGGTGATAGGCCTTTCTGTAATGCTTATACGCCGTATTCCCGACAAAAATAAAGCGGCGCATGAAGGCAGATGGTTGAAAGAAGCAAAAGGCAGCTATGAATTACGGGGTAAAACCCTTGGCATTATTGGCTATGGCAATATTGGCGCCCAGGTGAGCGTGCTGGCGGAAGCTTTGGGCATGAAGGTTATTTTTTATGATATTGCCACCCGGCTTCCTTTAGGTAACGCCCAGGCGCGTAAAAGCATGAAAGAAGTGTTGAGTGAAGCGGATATTGTAACGCTGCATGTGCCCGAAACCGCGCAAACCAAAAATCTGATCAGCGCCGGAATGTTCAAACATTTTAAGAAAGGTTCCATACTGATCAATTATGCAAGGGGCGAGGTAGTAGACCTTACTGCTTTGTCTGTGGCAATAAAAAATGGAAACCTTTCCGGAGCTGCTATTGATGTGTACCCCGTTGAACCCGAAAAAAATGGAGATGCATTTCAAACGCCCTTACAAAATTTACCTAATGTAATTTTAACACCTCACATAGGCGGCTCAACTGAAGAGGCACAGGCGAATATAGGTGAGGATGTAAGCCTGAAGCTGATCAATTTCCTGGAAACCGGGGTTACTACGGGCTCGCATACTGTACCCGAGCTGGCGTTGCCATTGCAGGAGGGAGCGCATCGCATATTGCATGTTCATAAAAACGTGCCTGGCGTGTTGTCGCAGATCAATAGCCAACTATCTGCTCACCGCATTAATATTTTAGCGCAATACCTTAAAACGAATGATGCAATAGGTTACGTGGTGCTGGATGTAGATAAAAGCCTTTCTAAGGAAGCCGTGGGATTGCTGAGAAGCATTAAAGAAACCATCAAAGTAAGGGTGCTCTATTAGAAGATAGCTGAACAGCCTTGAGCTATGAGCTTTCGGCTTATCACTCACACCTTACACCTCTCACCTTTCGACTTTCACGATTTCCTTTAATACTTTTTTGGCCCTGCTGCTAAACGCAGGGGTTTGATGGGGTAGTTGATCGTTGATGAGTAATTTTATTTCGGGAGCAATTTCCGGGTAATCCCTGGCGAGTTTTGCAAGAATGCTTAATGAGAAGGCTTTTACTGCAACAGCTTCCCGGGGATCTGCCACATATTCAAAACAAATATCCATTACTATACCCTGCAGCGGTTTAGGGATATCGATTTCCTGCAAAAGTCTGACGGTGTTTCTTTTCACTGCTTCATGTATACCTGGCTTTTTCAGGTGGAGTATTATTTTTTTTAAATGCTTCCGGATAAGCTGAGGATGGGCGATTACACTGTAGCTAAGTGGCCATGCGGCCCGCTGCACCACCCGGTATTCATCGTTTAAAAAAATATGAACCAGTTCATCGAGCCGCTGCTGGTTGTTGCCAATATAATTTACGATGCGCGTGCATTGGGCTTTTGAGTGCTCCTGAATGATGGCTGACCTTAAATCCATAGCGTAAAATAAGCCTTTAAATTTACGAAAACGTTTGTGTGAAATTTGAGGATTGCAACCTAAAATATACGGCCTGCTTTGATTTTCTTCTACCTTTAAGCAATTTCAAATAAATGTTACAAAAAGTTTTACAATCATATGGGTTAGATTTTTCCGGTTTGGAAGTGAAATCTTTTGGCTCCGGATTAATCAATAACACCTGGAAAATTAACCAGCCCGGTATTGATCAGTCCTATATTCTGCAACGCGTTAATCACAACGTCTTCAAGCGTCCCGAAGATATAGCTTTGAACGTGCGCCTCATTGGCGCTTATCTTGCTGTGCACCACCCGGATTACTTTTTTGTGAGGAACCTGTTTACAAATAGCGGCGCCGATATCTATTTTATGGAAGGCGAAGGCTATTTTCGGCTGGCCCCATTCGTAAAAGAGTCCCATACGGTTGACGTTGTTCAAACACCGATGCAGGCTTTTGAAGCGGCAAAGCAATTCGGAAGGTTCACTCATTTGCTGAACGGTTTTCCGGTACAGGAGTTAAAAGTTACCATTCCCGATTTCCATAATCTTAGTTTGAGGTACGAGCAGTTTCTTCAGGCTTTGCAAAACGGGAACGCCTTGCGCATTGAAGGTTCCGAACAGGAGATCCGGTGGCTTAAGGAACAGGATTACATTGTAAAAAGATTTGATGCGATGAATCGAAACCCCGATTTTAAGCTGAGGGTTACACACCATGATACCAAAATCAGTAACGTTTTATTCGACAGGGAAGAGAAAGGGATTTGCGTAATAGACCTTGATACGGTAATGCCCGGATATTTTATCAGTGACGTGGGTGATATGATGCGCACTTGCCTTTCACCGGTAAGTGAAGAAGAAAAGGACTTTTCAAAAATAGAAATCAGGGAAGCCTATTACCAGGCTATCGTTCAGGGTTATTCGGAGGGAATGGAAAATGAACTCTCTGCGGCAGAACAGTCGGCTTTTTTTGATGCGGCATGCTATCTTATATATATGCAGGCGCTTCGTTTTATAACCGATCATCTTAATAATGATGAATATTATGGGGCCAAATATGAAGGGCACAATTTTTTACGTGGCAGGAACCAGATCGTTCTGCTAAAAAAGCTATTCGAAAAGGAAGATCAGCTCAGAAATCTTGCACAAAAAAAACGTTAACCGGTGAAATTCTGTGCATTTCCAGGTTTTCGCATTCCCTTACATTTGCATAAACCGAATCAGAGGCATGGATAACTTTATTGTATCGGCTCGCAAATACCGCCCCCAAACTTTTAATACCGTAGTGGGGCAGGCTCATATTACTACTACATTAAAAAATGCCATAAAAAACAAGCAACTGGCTCATGCATTTTTGTTTTGCGGCCCACGTGGCGTTGGCAAAACCACTTGCGCCCGGATATTGGCCAAAACGATTAACTGCGAAAATTTGAAAGAGGATGGTGAAGCCTGTAATGTTTGTGTTTCCTGCATTTCCTTTGACGAAGGCACCTCTCTTAATATTCATGAATTAGATGCAGCCAGTAATAACTCGGTAGATGATATCAGAACCCTTACCGAACAGGTGCGGTTTTCTCCACAGGCAGGAAAATATAAGGTTTATATTATAGATGAGGTACACATGCTGAGCGCTTCCGCATTCAACGCCTTTTTAAAAACCCTGGAAGAACCTCCACCCTATGCCATTTTTATTTTAGCTACTACCGAAAAACACAAAATACTTCCTACCATATTGTCGCGCTGCCAGATTTTTGATTTCAAAAAAATTACCCCCGCCGATACCGTTGAACATTTGCAGGAAATATGCGATAAGGAGTCTATCGAATGCGAAAAGGCCGCCCTGCAGGTAATCGCGCAAAAAAGCGAAGGTTGCATGCGCGACGCGCTCAGCATCTTAGATAAAATTGTGAGTTTCACCAACGGCCAACTCAACTATAAAAATACACTGGAACACCTGAACATACTGGATGCCGACTATTATTTTAAATTGATAGAGGCAATGATGGACGAGGACCTGGGAAATGCATTGTTGTACTATGACGATATTGACCGGAAGGGATTTGAGGGCGACCTGGTATTGAACGGTTTTGCCGAATTTGTTCGCAACCTGATGGTTTGCTCCGATCCTAAAATAGCCGGACTGCTCGAAGTAGTCGAAAGTTTTAAAGACAGGTATATCGCCACTTCCCAAAAAATTTCTGTATCGTGGCTGATTAGCGCACTCAACATATTAAATGAAGCAGAAATCAATTATAAAGGCGCACGGAACAAAAAGTTGCATGTAGAACTTACATTGATCAAGCTTACCTATCTCAGCCAGGCAGTGGAACTGGTAAACGGGGGGCAGATAAGTAAAAAAAAAATAACGGATAAGTCTCAACCGGTTGCATTTAGAAATATCAGGCCCATTGTACTTAAAGATATGCCTGGTAGTGGCAACAACCTGCCTGCAGCCGGTAAAGCCGGCCGGCACACAAACGAAGCGAAACTAACCATAGAGACGGGCGTTGCGGTGCAACAAAAAAATGATGCTCAACCGGCCGCTGTGCAGGCTGCAACCGAAACACAAATAAACCTTACAGCAACAACACTTACCAACAGCGTGCCCGCCATGCCAACACTCGGGGCATTATCAAAGATCCGTAAGCAAATTAAGGATAAACAAACCCGCTCCAACAATACACCGGTAGCATTAACGATGGAAAACCTGCAGGATGCATGGAACAGGTATATAGACCGGCTGGCGGAGCAAAAGAACCCTTCGGCCGTTACCAATTTTAAATTGGCTCAATTGTCGGTTTTTGATGATAACGGTTTTGAGATTACGGTGGAAAGCAATATCCAGCAAAAGTTTATTGAACAGGAGAGAGCCGCGTTAATAGAATATTTACAATCCTGTTATAATAATAATTCACTTTCCTATACAATCCGGGTGCAGGAAGCTAACGATACAGGTTTGCTACAGGAAAGGCCGTTAACCAGCCGCGAACAATACCTGAAAATGATTGAACAATACCCATTGGTCAAAGAATTAAAAGAGCGCCTGAAATTAGAGCTGGATTATTAATCAGTTCATTTCCCGGC
>CAYMKT010000039.1:10655-16442 GCA_964391065.1 uncultured Terrimonas sp.
TTAACTAAAACCTACTACAATGAAGACTATAGAACCATTTGCTTCAATTCATGATAGAACCAGCATGCTGTTTGTTGCTTTCGCATTTGCAGCCTCATTGCTTCCGGGGAAATTTTCCTTTTCACAGGAGAAAATAACCGCTCAATCAACGGTAGATGCAGGACTTGCAGGAATAGATATTACACCCGGTACCCCCATACGCATGTCCGGATATGCAGCGAGGGTAAGTACTGAAGCAGATAGTGTGTTGCAACCCATATCTGCAAAAGCGCTTGCGCTTGGCAGTGATGAACAGCATCCTTCTGTGCTGATTACGGTAGACCTGGTAGGCATTCCCTGGCGCATTACAAAAAACGTTGTTGATTTTCTGTCTAAAGAAAAGGGAATTGATCCCGCACAAGTTGCCATTTACGCATCTCATACCCATGGCGGCCCCGAAGTAGGCGACCTGATCAATATACTGCAATACCGGGATGGGCATTTTAGTGATTCTCTTTTGGCACAGGATCACTTGATCCATATAACTCAATATACTGAGCAGCTTACGCAGCAATTGAAAGATGTGGCTGCGGCTGCATTAAAGAATCGCAGACCCGCTCTTATATCCTGGGGACAGGGGCAGGCCTTATTTGCAGTCAATCGCCGCACAAATGGAGGCCCGGTAGATCTGGCATTGCCCATACTGAAAATTACTAATCCTGATGGTACTTTGAGAGGAGTTTTTGTCAATTATGCCTGTCATGGCACCACGCTCGGCGGGGATATGCATAAAATTCATGGCGACTGGGTTGCAGCGGCGCATCGTGTTATTGAAACCAGGCATCCGGGTGCAATGGCTTTAATTGCACTGGGTTGTGCAGGCGATGCTAATCCCTCGCCAAGGGGGAAGCTGGAAGATGTTCAGCAACATGGTAAAGAAATTGCAGATAATGTAGATAAATTATTGACAGCGCCATTGCAGCCATTACATCATCCGCCCGGCGGCAAAATAAAATGGATCAAATTGCCTTATTCAAAAATACCGGATGTTGCAGAACTGATGATCCTTACAAAAGATGAAACCATAAAAGGATATTATGCACGGCTTGCGCTTGAAAGAGTGGAAAGGGGAGAAACCATTTCTTCGGTACTTGATTACCCGGTTCAGGTGTGGAATTTCGACAACAAAATGGCGATGGTAAACCTTGCCGGGGAAGTGGTAGTAGATTATGCCACGAGGCTTAAAGATGAATATGGCGCTGAGCGGCTTTGGGTCAATGCCTATGCAAATGATGTACCCTGTTATATCGCTTCCCGTCGCATACTAAAGGAAGGCGGGTATGAAGCAGAAACCAGTATGTACTGGTACAATAAGCCATCGCCTTTTGCTCCCGAAGTGGAAGATATGATTATAAATGCGGCAGATGAACTGATGCCTGCAGCATTTAAGCAAACCAGACCTGCCGTCAATCGCCTGGAACGCATTCAAAGTGAAGAAGACGGATCGTATCGCTTACCTGCATGGCTGGCCGCTACAGAGGGCGCTCATATCAAATATATGCCCGAATGGAAGGCTTTTGGCTGGTTTGATACCAAAGACCAGGCGATATGGGAAGTCAGTATAAAAAAGGGAGGAAACTATGACGTTTATCTGGAATGGTCGGTTTCGGATGCGGCGGCGGGCAAGTCTTTTGTACTGGCGGCAGGAAATAAAAAGGTAAAAGCCAGGGTAGAGAAGACAGGATCGTGGTTTACCTATTATACAAAAAAGATAGGTGCTATCCGGTTAAAGGAAGGCATAGAAACGATTGTGTTAAAATCTGGCTCCGGTAAAGAGGAGGGCTCTATGTTTGATGTTCGGGAAATAAGATTGGTACCTGTAAAGTAACCAATGATTGCATTTTCAAAAAATCAATAGATGAGTAAAACATCCCACAGCAGTTCCCGTCGCCGGTTTTTAGTGAACACCGGTGTTTTTGCGTTAGGAAGTGCAGGGCCCTTCGATCTTATTGCTAATGATGCCGCAAAGAAAAAAGAACCGGTCATTGATATCCATCAGCATATTCACTACCTGTCACGAACAGACGAACAATTGATCGCACACCAGGAGGCAATGGGCATTACTACCACAATCCTCCTTCCCTCAGGCAGGCCCGTCAATTCTCCTTCTACGCATGAGGGTATCGCCAACGGTTTGCAGGCGGAGGCAGGGGGCAATGCAGAAGCCTATTTGTTTGCAAAGGAGCATAAAAAGCATTTCAGGTTTGGCGCCTGTGCAGTGCCCGATTTACCCGATGCTGCTTATGAAATTGAAAAATACTTGAAACTGGGGGCGGTTGTAATCGGCGAATTGAAGTTTGGTGTGGAATGCGATTCGCCGGAGATGCATAAGATATACCGGTTGGCGCAGCAGTATGAAGTTCCGGTATTGATGCACTGGCAGCACGGCATGTACAATTACGGGTTTGAGCGCTTTTATAAAATACTGGAACAATATCCACGGGTGAATTTTATTGGTCATGCGCAAACCTGGTGGGCTAACATTGATAAAAACAATACCGACCAGTCGGTAATGTATCCAAAAGGCGCCGTTACTCCCGGTGGCATCACCGACCGCTATCTTAGCGATTACCATAATATGTATGGCGACCTGTCGGCGGGATCGGGTTTAAATGCGCTTACACGCGATGAAGCACATGCGAAAGCATTCCTGGACAGACACCAGGATCAATTAGTGTATGGAAGCGATTGTGCGGATACGTTCGGCACGGTTGCCTCCGGTAAATGTTCCGGAGCAAACGATATAGAAACCATCAGGAAGCTGTCGAACAATAAAAAAACTGAAAGAAAACTACTTTATGAAAATGCCAAAAGACTATTTAAACTATAATACAATGACCCATTTCTGCAGAAATAGTTTTAAAAAAGCTTCTCTACAATAGCTGCGCTGATGATTATTGTTTTTTGTTTCGTCCCGCAGGCATAGGCCGGGATACTCCTGACCGTTGTTACCCGAAGGGTCTATAAAAACCTTTCGCCTTGCTGAAAATTCCAGAGCGAAAATTTTTGCTGCGGAGCCATTAGTGATAGGTCCTTTGTGTATGCAGTAAAAGAAAAGAAAGAAAAAATCATTTGCGCCCGGCAGACCCTTGTAACAATTTTGAAGCTGTGGGCGCCAATGAACTCCACAAATGCAGAAAGTTGGGTTATCCAGGCAAATAGCAGGCGCCGGAAGCCTCTTGCAATAGTTTGAACTTACTCAATAACCCGGATAAGTTGTTAATAGAGATATAGTCGCGTCTTTTGAGGATAAAAAAGATGCCGTCTCATTTCATTTGCGCTTTTTGCCTTAATTTCGACCTTCCAAATACATCTTAAACTTAAATTTCATATATAGTATGGCTGAAGTTATTAAAATGCCGCGAATGAGCGATACCATGACGGAAGGGGTGATTGTGGAATGGCATAAAAAAGTAGGCGATAAAGTTAAGCCGGGCGATTTACTGGCAGATGTAGAAACCGACAAAGCTACCATGGAACTGGAAAGCTATAACGAGGGCACATTATTATATATAGGGGTAGAGAAAGGGAAAAGCGTACAGGTAGAAGAGGTAATTGCTGTAATCGGTAAGGCCGGAGAAGACTATAAACAGGCCCTCAACGAGGCATCTTCAGGAACTGCACCAAAACCGGAAGACAAAAAGGAAGAGCCGCAGGCCGGTAAAGCTGCATCGGATGGCAAGGTGTCCAAAACAACTGGTGCAGCGGTCCCAACCGTAACTGCAGAACAGTTAGGCGTTACCGTTATACGTATGCCCTTGCTCAGCGATACCATGACGGAAGGGAAGATTGTGCAGTGGAATAAGAAAGTAGGCGATAAGGTAAAAAGCGATGATAACCTTGCCGATGTGGAAACCGACAAAGCCACGATGGAAGTGGTGGGCTATACAGAAGGTACCTTGTTGTATATAGGCACTCCCGAAGGAGAAGCGGCAAAAGTGAATGATGTAATTGCTATTATTGGAAAAGAAGGCACCGACATAAGTGAATTAGTTGCTTCCCTGGATAATCCACAAACTGCGGGCGCCGAACCTTCATCGCCTGGTGGTGGCGCCGAACCGGCTGCAAAACCCGCCGCTGCATCAACGGAGGAAGTTGCCGGATCCGGAGAAAACGGAAGGATTAAAGCATCGCCGCTGGCTAAAAAAATTGCGAAAGACAAAGGGGTCGATCTTAGCCTGGTACAAGGTTCAGGTGATGGCGGAAGAATTATTAAAAAAGATATTGATAGCTATACTCCGGCGGCAAAAGCTGCTGCTGCTCCTGCGGCTGCTGCTCCGGCTGTGGCTGCGTTTACTGCCGCTCCCGGAACGGAGGGCTTTACAGATATCGGCTTAAACCAAATGCGTAAGGTTATTGCCAAACGTTTGAGCGAAAGTAAGTTTGGCGCGCCTCACTTTTACCTTACTATGGAAATTGTGATGGACAATGCCATGGCAGCCCGCGCACAAATGAATGAAGTGAGTCCGGTTAAAATAAGCTTTAATGATATGGTGGTAAAAGCCGCAGCGATGGCTTTACGTCAGCACCCGGCTGTTAACAGCAGTTGGATGAATGAAAAAATACGCCAATGGCATCATATTCACATAGGTATTGCCGTGGCTATCGAAGATGGCCTGATTGTGCCGGTGGTCCGTTTTGCCGATCAGAAATCACTAAGCCAGATCGCCTCCGAAAGCAAAGAGCTGAGTGGTAAGGCACGCAATAAAAAACTACAGCCCAACGAATTTTCGGGCAATACATTTACCATTTCCAACCTGGGGATGATGGATATTGATGAATTTACAGCCATCATTAACCCGCCCGACAGCGCCATTATGGCTGTAGGACGAATTAAAGAAACGGTAGTGAAAAAGGGTGATGGCTTTGGCGTAATCAACGTAATGAAAATAACCCTGAGTTGCGATCACCGGAGTGTGGATGGCGCGGTAGGAGCCTCGTTCCTTCAAACATTCAAAAAATATCTTGAGAATCCTGTAACCATGTTGGTGTAAAAGATTTGAAATTTGAGGTTTCAGATTTGAGATGATCTGTGGTAACGGAACGGGACAAACGAAGTAATTGACTTATTTCTGGCAATATATTCTTCATTATAAATAATAAACTAATTTGAAAAAGATTTTTTTATTGCTGACCGCAGGTGTGCTCAGCACAACATTGTTATTTGCACAAAAGGCTGTTTCTATTTTTAATGGCAAAGATTTAACCGGGTGGACCATTAATGGCACTGAAAAATGGTATGTTGAAAAGGGCGAATTAATTTGTGAGAGCGGTCCTGATAAAGCCTATGGTTATCTGTCTACCGATAAAAATTATCAGAATTTTGATCTTACCCTGCAGTTCAAACAGGAAGCAGAGGGCAACAGCGGTATATTTTTCCGATCTTCTATTGATGGCGTTAAAATAAGCGGCTGGCAGGCGGAAGTGGCGCCTCCGGGCAGCAATACAGGCGGTATCTATGAATCATACGGACGTGGCTGGCTGATCAAACCTGAGGCGGAAAAGGATAAATTTCTTAAGTATGGCAAGTGGAATACCTATCGTTTGAGAGTGGTGGGCGATGAAGTAACCACCTGGGTAAACGGGCATGAGATGATTACGCTGAAAGATGAAAAGATTGGCAAAGGCGAGGGTTTTATTGCGCTACAAATCCACGATGGCGGCGGCATAAAAGTTAGGTGGAAGGATATTAAGATTAAAGAATTGTAAGAAGAGGGTTTCTGCATTTCTTACATCGCATTAATGGGT
>CAYMKT010000039.1:16542-28368 GCA_964391065.1 uncultured Terrimonas sp.
GCTGATTTTTGTATTGTCATGCTGACGCAGGAAGCATCTGTTTGTCTTGTTTTACCGAAGAATAGTTTACGCTTTGTAATTCCGGAAGGCAGCCTATAACTTTTTCTCACCACTCACTACTGCCTGCTCACCACATTAATCCCCAGTCCGGGGTTTTCTGTTGGCGTTATTTTTCCAAAATCATAATGTAATCCTTCGGCTATATCTTCTTCGAGCAGTAACGGACCGTCAGCATCCATATAATCCACCTGTGGAGACAAATGAACAATAGCCGCCGTGCCTGCCGTACTTTCATTCATGCAACCCAGCATTACCTTCATATTCAGTTGTCGGGCATCCTTAATCATACGCAGCGCCGGCGTAATCCCACTGCATTTCGTGAGCTTAATATTAATACCATGAAAAAAACCGCTGCATTTTTTTACATCTGCTTCGGCTACGCAACTCTCATCGGCAAATAGCGGTAAAGTTGATTTTTCGTATAATATTTTCATGCCGTCCCAATCGTTTTTTGCCAAAGGTTGCTCCACCATTTCAACCTTTAACTTTTCCAAAGCGGGTAATAGTTCAAGTGCTTCGGCTACCGTCCATCCCGCATTGGCATCTACCCGGAATATTGCATCGGAATGTTTACGCAATGCTTCCATGATAGCGAGATCTTCTTTGGTGCCCAGTTTTATTTTATATACCGGCCAGGGAGTTTCCTGCATTTTGTTCACCATTTTTTCAATCGAATCAATGCCAATGGTATAGTCCGTAACCGGAGCGGTCAGCAGGTTGGTTTGCCACAATTGATATAAAGGCTTCTTACTTAATTTTCCATAAATATCCCATGCCGCAATGTCCAATGCCGCTACCAAAAACGGGTTATTGGGAAAAAGATGGTGCAGGTAATGCCAGTACCGTTCGGGTGTAGTAAAGGAAAATTTTTCGATCAGGCTTTTCTTTTCTTCAATATCTGCAATCATTTTTTCTACAGGGATATTATAGTATGTTATGGCAGGCGCTTCACCGTAGCCTTTTATCCCATTAAAGTTTAATTCCACCAGTAAGGAAGGCTGGTGTGTTTTTGTGCCTTTGGAAATGGTGAAAGGATACCTGAACTTTAAGTTTTTGTGCCAGTATTGAATGGTAAAGCCCATAAATCGAGTTTGGTTTTATGGAAAACAAACCGGTGTAAATCCAGCGTAGCGGTTTCCTATCCCCAGTGTTATGTGTTATCCTCTTCCGCTTGAGTGTATATAACTGCGAATTTCGTTATTCAAATCTTTCTCTTTTAACAGTTGCTCCAGCGTAATATGCATCCGGTACCGCCAATAATAACGCGAAATTGCCGGAACATTAATTCGTTCGTTGGATGTATCTTCCCTTCTTATTTTTCCATCAATGCCCATCAAATCCTGCAATAAGAAAATGCTCCACATGGCGGGTGAATATAAATGCTGGATGATGATCGCCTTGTTTATCCATGGTTCGCAGTAATAAGGCGCCAATCCCGGATGCTGCATTTCGTGATTGAAAAAGAGTTGTGTTTTTTCCCTGTCTTCTTCCCACCAGCCTCTTATCGTACTCATATCGTGCGTAGACGGCGTAACCACTGAAAGATAAGATGCGTGAGCAGGATTGAAAAATGTTGCGCCTGCCTGTTTGGGCATACGTTGAATGTTCAGGCTCAATATACCCAACTGCCTCATTATCCCGGGCACGCAATGGGGTACCATGCCCAGGTCTTCGCCGCATATCAGCATATTGGTGGCTTTTTTGAGTGCGGGCAATTTGTACATGGCCTGCTCCGCCCAGATCTGTTCTTGTTTATGATAGAAGTAATCAATGTATAATGTCTTCAACTGATCTTGCGTACGCCTGTCAAGGTGCCTGAAGGAGATGGTATTTTCCATCCCTATCCTGAAATGAAATTGTTGATGTTGTGATCCGTCTGCTTCAAACAGGATAACATTGGAAATAAGATCATACAAAGCAGACTGAAGCAGTTTGTTCTCTTCATTTATTTCCAGTCCGGCAAAATGCGCTTCAACCTTGCGTTGCGTTGAAAAATCTGCTTTAAGACTATAGCTGCCATCTTCATTGAGTTCCAGGAAATCTTTAATAAGATTTGTGTTCTCTCCCAGCAATTCATGCAGCACAGCATCTGTAATATGGGGTTCACAAAACCTTTGGTAACCGAAATGGGAGAGTATCCCGGTGAAGCTTTCTGCCTGCACCGGAATGGCGGGTACAAAATGCCCCATTACTCCTTCTACCGCATGGGCAGGAATGCTCCATATTCTGAAAAAGCCCAAAATATGATCTATCCTGAAGGCATCAAAATAGCAGCTCATTTGCGTGAAACGCCTGCGCCACCAGTTGTATCCATCTTGCTTCATGCGTTCCCAGTTATAAGTCGGGAATCCCCAATTTTGGCCTTTCACCGAAAAATCATCGGGCGGCGCCCCGGCTTGCATATCCATATGAAATAAGCCTGGCTCCATCCATGCATCGCAACTAAGGCGGTTTACCCCAATGGGGATATCGCCTTTAAGAATAATTCCTTTCGCGTGCGCGTAACCGGTAGCTTCCTTTAATTGGGTATGAAGGTGATATTGTACATAGTAATAAATGCCAATTTGATCGAAATGCTTTTGGGAAGGATGGACTAATTTTTCAATGGCTTCGGCGTTGTAAGTGTTGTATTCTTTCCATTGAGTGTAGTCCGGAGTGCCCGACACATCCCTGAGATAGCTATACGCTGCGTACGGTACAAGCCAGTCGCGGTTGGTTTCAAAAAACTGTTGGTATGCTGCTTCCTGAAAGAAATGCGGCTTTTGTTTTTGATAGAACCGTTTAATGATTTTCCATTTGTATTCCATCACTGCTTCGTAATCTACGCCGGGCAAATCATTCAGTTGCTTTCTTGTCCGGTCAAATGATTTTACGGGCTGCGCGTCCTCTTCGGCTGTTAATATTTCCACATTCAGGTAAAGGGGATGTAAAGCGAATGCCGATATCGCGTTGTAGGGGTAAGAGTCTTTCCATGTACGGGTCTCTGTGGTGTCGTTCACCGGCAACAATTGTATTACCCGTATCCCTGTTTTTTTTGCCCAGTCAACCAGCAGCTTGATATCCGTAAATTCTCCGGTACCCAGGCTCTTAGCGCTTCTCAAACTGAATACAGGAATGGCTACTCCTGCGCCGCGCCATAAATGATTTTCAAAATGTATAAATCCATCGTGCAGGATAATCACTTTTTTTTTGCCCGTGTAATGGTGCAGCAGCCGGTTGTTCCCGTCTTCGTAACGAACAAATTGTTTGGTTTTGCTGTTGTATACCGCATATTTATAGGCTATTGGGAATGTTTCGTTGGAAAGATTAATCTTAAGGGACCACCATTGATTTTCCTTGCTCATCCATTCAGGATTCTCCACCTTCCATTTTCCTAATCGCTTTGCGTTGCCCAATAAACAGAGTACTTCATTTTTTTGAAGGAGGGGCGCTTTTACTTTGAAAATATGTGTATGGCCACGATAAGGCTGTGTTTTTACAGGCGATTTGGATCGGGGTATCAGCACTTCGCTGAACGGTGAAGTGAAATAAGCATTTTCAGGCTGCCCGGCAAAATTCCAGGTATCCTCTAAGTGTATTTCTTCCGCGGTTATTTTGCTAAGGTCTACTGTTTTATTATCATCCCATTCTTCGTTTGTTATTCCGTTTTTATCTTTAAAAAGGTATTTGTATTGAATAAAGTCGGGTAAGTTTCCCGAAGTATTATCCAGGGCAAGCTCGTAAGTCCAGTAAGCTTCGTTGAGGTAATTCATGGTAACGGCAGCTTCAGGCAACTGGTTACCTAACTGGGGAATGTTAGCCGAAAGCAGCAGCGATTCCCCGAATTGCGTGTTGAATCGTATGTAAAAATGAATTTTAATCATTAAACAGTTTTATGAAATTTTCGAAGTATCCAATGTAAATGTAATGCGGTAACAAATACTGCCGGGGTATAAATTTTCCGGTTCCTGCCTTAAAGAAAGCAAATCCTTGCTATATTTGTCGCAAATTAATGATCAGATATGGATAATGTTAATAAGAAATCCCGTAGTCTGTACTGGCTGCTTTTCCTGATTTCTGTTGCCGTTTTTTTCCTTGTTTATGTTTTTGCGGGTAACCTTATTACACTTACCCTTCCCTTTATTGTTTACTTTTTCGCAAAAGCACTCGACATTGTATAATCTGCAAGTCTCATAAATGACTGCGCAATTATTTTACGAGGAACAGATTGCATTTTACAGCAAAGCCATTCAATCGGTAAAGCAAAAGACAGGACTGTTTGCAATGCTGCGCCTCGTGGCTTTTTCTTTGTTCGCGATATCCTTTTATTTTCTCATTAAGGAATTTACCGGCGGTCTCCTTTTTTTGACGCTCGTTGTTCTGGCGGTATTTCTATCGTTGGTTATATATGCATTAAAACTGCGCGACACGAAATTGCTGCTTGAAAAGCTGCATTTTGTTAATGCCAATGAATTGGGAATGCTCAGCAATGATACCAATGCTTTCGACGATGGAACGGTATTGATGAATGATAAGGGATTTGCACAGGATCTCGATATTTTTGGTTCGCGATCATTGTTTCATTTAATAAACCGCTGTACCACGGCACATGGTAAGGAATACCTGGCCACGCTTCTTCAAAAACCATTATTAGTTCCTGGTGAGATTACCCGGCGACAGGAGGCTGTTCAATTGCTCTCAAAGCAAACAAGGGAAAGACAATATATTACAGCCAATGGGTTACTACACCAGGAGGAAGAAGGTAACCTGCATGGCATTGCGGAATGGTTGCAGTCAGGCAGGGCATTGCACCAACTAAAATGGCTGCAGGTAGCCAGGTGGATTGTTCCTTTATATAATATACCCTGTTTTTTATGGTATATAGCGAGCGGTGAGATCAGGTTTTTGGCTGTGGGTGTAGTGGCAGGCTGGTTAATTACTGCACGGTTTGCCAAATATATTCATCAGCAACACCAGCTTATCGGTAAAAAGCAAACCATCCTTCAACAGTATGCCGGCATCCTAAAAACCTTTACAGCAGTTGAAACCGGATCATCTCCGTTACTGCAATCGCTTTACAGCACGGCACACGGCGCTTACAGGGCTATTGGCAAACTGGCGCGGCTGTCTTCGTTTTTTGATCAACGCCTGAACCTGCTCGTGAATGTTTTTTTAAACAGCCTTATTGTGTACGATATGCAGTGCATATTGGCACTGGAGCAATGGAAAGAAAAGTTCAAGCACCATTTTTCTGCCTGGGTTGAAACGGTTGGTGATATTGAATGCTTAAACAGTTTAGCGGGCTTTGCCTTTAATCATCCTCATTATTGCTATCCTTCTGTGAATGAAGACGAAATACCTGGCGTTAGCGCTACCCGGATAGCTCATCCGCTTATTCCGGAGGTTGAATGTGTTGCGAATGATTTTGAGGCCGGAAACAATGACCGGTTGATGCTGGTCACGGGGTCTAACATGTCGGGCAAAACTACCTTCCTCAGAACACTCGGCATTAATTTGATCCTTGCGCAGAGCGGTGCGCCGGTATGTGCTGCATCTTTCAGGTTTACGCCTCTGGACATACTTACTTCTATCCGTGTTAATGATTCTTTGCAGGAACATACCTCGTATTTTATGGCTGAACTGAAACGCCTGCAACAAATTATACTGCAATTACAAACCGGTAAGCCGGCGTTGGTTTTAATTGACGAAATTTTGCGGGGAACCAATTCGGAAGATAAAACCCATGGATCGGAAGCGTTTATTAAACAACTGCTGCAATACAATTGCATTACCCTTTTTGCCACGCATGATCTTACATTAGCCACGCTTGAAAATGAATATAGCGGGGCAATCAGCAATTATTGTTTTGAAAGTATCATACAAAATAATACCCTTCATTTCGACTACAAATTACAAAAGGGAGTGGCTAAAAATAAAAACGCCTCTTTTTTAATGAAAGCCATGGGTATTATTAAAAGTGAATAACCCGATGGTGAGGAAATGCTAAAAAGGCTCACCATGTGTTTTACGGATAAGGCGTTCTATCAATGATGGAAACAGGCGAATCGTCTGAATAAAATAGTTCGTGAGCCATTCCTTACCAAGCAGGCTTTGCACCCTGCGTCCAATTCTTAATCTCTCCCTGAACGTATTATCCCAGTTTGTTTGATAATTCATTTCCATGGTATGCCTGTCGATTTTACCGTTCAGGAACAGATCAGCTTCTTTAAATGCGATTTTACTGGCATGCATGGCCATACTCATACCATTACCGCATAGCGGCGCGATCATGCCGGCTGCATCGCCGGCCATAAGGATATGGTGCTCCCATTGTGTTTTTTTTTCAAAGCTCACCTGCGCAATCGTTACCGGAAACGCATCCAAAAAAACAGCGTCACTGAATATTTTGTCTAAGTAGGGGTTGCGGCGTAGTATTTTTTGTTCCAGTAGTGCAATCGAATTATCGCATTGACGAAGGTTTTGAGCGGTAGTAAGGTAACATAAACAATATTTTTCCTCTTCCACCTGCGAAATACCGCAATAGCCGTTTTTAAAATTATGAAGCGCAATATAATTGGATGGAAAATCTGTTTTGATATGATATTTAACGGCGATATAGTGATTGAGTTTGCCGGATTTTTTTTGTACAAAACGCCGCTTCCATTTAACGTCGAGGTTGCTGCGCTTGCCAAAACTGCCACAGGCGAACGTGGCTTTGCACATCAATGGGCCATATTGTACATGAAAACAGGAATCGCTATACCATACGTTATCCACCTTGGTTTCTTCCATTACTATGGTTCCAAGGCTCCGCGTAAGACCGGCAAGGTAAGCATCCAGTTTGTACCGGCTGATGCCAAATCCACCCAGCGGTAACCGGTGTTCAACACATTTGCCCGAAGGGGCCGATACAATCAGGTTCCTGATCTGGGGTAACTTCCAGTCGCTTAAGGGAACGCCAATTTCTTCAAGAAAATTCCAGCATTCAAAACTTACATATTCGCCACAAACTTTATGGAACGGATATTTTTCTTTCTCAAACAATATCACGCTATGTCCTGCTTTGATGAGTTGAATGGACAGGCATAGTCCCGCCAACCCTCCCCCTACTATGGCTATATCATATGTTTTGTTATGAGTCATGAATTTACGGTTACGAGCCAGCGGAATGCCCATTTCCACTCAATGGAGTAGTGCTGAATGCCTGCGCGTTGCATGATGTTCACCCAATCTTTTTTGACAAAACCCCGTTGAACAGATAATGGCGCGTCGTGTTTTACAAGATAACTGTTTGAGAATAACCTGGTAAGCGCTTTTATCGAGTAGTAAGCAAAAAAATGACGATGCAGGTCGTTAATAAAAAATCCCATCCTGCTGTTTAAGCGCATCCATTGTATCATTTCTATTAGTGCATCCGTACTGAAATGGTGGCAAAACAGGGACGAGAAAATAATATCCGGTTTTTGATTGTTGAAGTTTACCAACCGGTAATCGGAGCATATCCATTCGCATCTTTTGTCCGGAAAATTGTTCTTTGCCATCCCGGTACATTCTTTTTTTTTGTCGATGCCTGTAAGCCGAACGGCAATATTGTTTTTTGTACACCACCTGTCAATAGCCTGTAAATTATCTCCGCCACCACAGCCTGTTTCGCAGATGCTGACGGGACTCTTCATTTTTTTTTGCGCAGCCAGAATTTTTTTCAGCCCCGAAATGGTAATGGCATGACCCCCAAGCCAGGTATTAATGAAATCCAGTTCTTTCATATTTTGCCGGATGTCATTAAAGGGGATATTATCATTATCCAGTAATTCGTTTTGGGTTGAACGTTGCATAAGGACAAATTAATTACCTGAATTCTCCTGCAAATGTTTCCATGGTGAGGCCGGGGCCAAATGCGGCGCCTAATATTTTTTGATGACTCCGGCCAGCTTCACGCATCATTTTTTTCAATACAAATAAAATGGTTGCCGAAGACATGTTGCCGAATTGCTCCAACACCCCGAGGCTTGGATATAGTGCGTCATCATTCAAATGCAGACTTTTCTTTGCCGCCTCCAGTATTCTCTTCCCCCCGGGATGAATGCACCAGTGTTGGATTTGTTCTTTGTTTATGCCCGCTGATTGTAGTGCCCGCAGGATCAACTGTTCAAAATCTTCGGCTATCAAGTCGGGAATATAACCGCTCAGCGTCATTAAAAAGCCGGAAGAAGACAATTCCCAGGCCATATCTTTTTTGCCCCTGGGGATGATCTCTGCATAAAAGTGGTTGATTTCCATTCCCGGCATTGGGTGCGCACTATGCGTAACTAAAGCCGCCGCAGAGCCGTCTGAAAAAAGCATGGCCGAAGTAATATTATCAAGGGTAGCTTCTTTTTGAAAATGCAGTGTACACAATTCGGTGCAAACAATCATTACTTTGGCGGAAGCGTCATTTTTGCAAATGGCATCGGCCATTTTCAGAGCATGAATGGCGGCATAACATCCCATAAAATTTACAGAGGTTCTGTATATCATATTCGGCAGATCCATCAGGTCTACAATCTGTAAATCGAGACCGGGCGCACTCATGCCGGTGCAACTTACAGTGATGAGGTGTGTGATTTCTTTTGCTGTAATGATCCCTTCCATGGCGTTTCGGATAGCATCAACCGACAAAGCTGCGGCATGTTTGTTATACACAACCATCCTTTGTTCCAACGAGGGAAAAGGTTCCAGGTTTTCGCTCCGGGGATAAAATTTCCAGTCGTTTATATTACGGCTATAATCTCCCACAACGGAATACCGGTACTGGATGCCACTCTGGTGGTAAAGGAATTTTATTTTTCGTTGCCCGGTCACATCTGCACAATACACCTGTTGCATAAAATGTAAAATGTCTGTCTGCCGGTGCTTATAGTGAGGTACCGCTGTTCCGATGGAGATGAGTTTACTCAAAGTGATTGTTTATGAAAATAATTGAAAACACGATATTGGAACACGCCGAAGCAATGATGTTCATCTGCATGGTGTGTTTGTAATCCGCGTTTAAAAAATTACGCCAAACTTTAATTGCCCATAATAAAAAATAGACGATCACGGGCAACATGCCCAAACTGAAAATAATAAATGCATTTTCCTGGCCGCTGTTTAAAAAATAAAATGCCAGAACAATAAAAGCAGCCGCATATACAGCGCCACAATAAAAAAACGTGCCGCGGTAGCCCAGCATATAGCTAATCGTTCTTACCCCATCTTTGATATCTGCACGATGCTGATAAATTTGGGTGAGCGGGTAAAAACCACCAATGAGCAGGCTCGCAGCTATCATTGGAGCATAAGGAACGGCCGGTGCATGATTGCCGCTGCATGCATGATATACTAACCCAAACACAACGGCTCCCTGGAAGATGATAACCGTAAAATAGCCCAGGAAAGGATATTTTTTTAGCCGGATGCCCCTGTAGCTGTATGCTTTCGATACCAATATGTAGCATAAAATGCCCAAAGCAAAATAAGTGCCGATGATACAACTGATTAACACTGCTGCTATATTCATTGCTATTGTTATATGTAGTAATTCTTTCGTTGGTTGTAAAGGCGTTTTAATGCCTCCTATACTCCCGGTATCCTTATCCATATAACTGTTGTAGCCATTACTTGCCGGGTACACCATCAGGTGAAGAACGATAAACGCAAGTGTAGCATGAGCATAATTTATTTCCGCAACCTGGCTCAATGCGAACCAAAACACCGGCATAAGAAAAAAGGAAAAATGGAAACGCAGTAATTGCAACGTAGAAGGTTGCAGAATCCATTTGTTCATTCCCGGCATAAAGGTGCAATAATATTATGATTTAAACAGGCTTCCATACAAAAGCATTTACGTAAGATAAGAATTTTACCACTAAGGATAAATGCCCGCTTTGCATGGTTATACGATTATTATGGATACCTGGTTGCGCATGCGGCGGATACTTATACTGACGGCAGGTTAAGGTGATGGCTGAGCGGTACTTTTTAAAATCCTTACCGTTACTAAAAGTTGTCCTGCATGGCGTTGGGTATGCTCCGCAGCATGCACTAAAAGGCCAATTACGGTAGAAGGCAATTGCGCACGGCCTACGCCTCTCGGCAAACACAATGTGCTGTCATCTATATTTTCAAGTTCAGCTATGGCGCTGTTTACCTGTGTGTTCAATGCGTTCAGCATTTCGGTGCTGTTCAAAGCGGCATTGGGTACTCCTTCCTGTTCGAGATACTGCAGTTGTTCAGCACTAAGCGCTTTTCCCCTGGCATAGGTCAATAGCCTGTCAATTACACCTTTCATATGTTGCAGGTGAAAGGCTGGTGACGCAACAGAAGCCGGTTTTTGCCAAAGCAGGTGTTCCGGAAAATGCTGCATTAACTCATTTACTTCTTCTTTGGCCTGTAAAAGTGCATGCGCTACCGGCTGCAGAAGGGGAGATACGGCGGGCAACGGTCCGCGAAGCCATACTTCATATTTTTTTTGAATGCCCATACACTACATGAAACCGCCTTTGCCTTTATCAATAGCAACAGCAAGGTTTTGCGCAATACCAAAATTTATTGTTGTTGCTGCCCGGCAAACCCTTCCAGCAAAACTTCTTCGGGTAAGCCCGAATCCTGCACTTTCAGTTTGACTTTATTCAGCTCTTCAAATACATGCCCATCTTCATAGCCTACAGACACATTTACGGAAAGCACCTGCCGCGATGGTCCTTTAAATGTACCTTTTACGGGAGTGCAATCCCCAAAGTGTTTTCCAACCGATAATTTGATATGGTTATTGGTTACCCATATATTATTCGTTGGATCGATACCCGTCCACCCGCTGCCGGGTATCCATGCTTCTACCCAGGCATGCGTAGCGCCTTCTCCGTGCATACCGTTTTTGTTCGGACAAATATAACCACTTACATATCGGGAAGGGATACGCGCAGTTCTTAACAGTTGGAGCATCAGGTGGGCAAAATCCTGGCACACGCCGGAACGGTGTTCCAGTATATCGTCTACTGTTGTTTCAATATTGGTAATGCCTTTTATATATTTAAAGTTCTTATAAATATACTCCGTAAAGTGTTCAACTGTAGTAGCAACACTTTTACCCGGCAACCCAACCTTTTCTATAATGTCCCGGATAAGTGCGGTAGATTGTATTTTGTCGGGTTCCGACAGTTCGAGCATTTGCAGTTTGGTACCGGTTTCATTTACCAGGTCTTCAAAGCTGCTATGGAAGTTTATTTTTAACTGGCTGCTGAGTGTGGTGCGGATGAGCAGTTTACTTTCAATCGTTAATTCAGTATGAGCGCTAAGCAGGCTGAATGTGCCTGCTTTGTTGCCCCAGTAATCCATATACACATGTACTTTAGGCGCATCGGTTATTTCTATATCATGCTGCAGCGTTTCCTGTTCATCACACACATACGGATAAATTTTTATTTCATTTACACTTTCTGTTACAGGTCGGTCATATTCATACTTTGTAACATGATGTATTTTATAAACAGGCATGGTTAATATGGATTATTGATAAGAAAAAAAGTGCTGGCTTAGCTGTTGGTTAAACTGAACCAATTCAGCACGTATATCCTCCAGGAATGAGTGCAGGTTCTTGCTCGTGATACTTTTTTCATCCATATAATTCACGCGGCTCACCAAACGGCCCAGGTTGCGCTGTAAATCCTTGTTGCCCGTAGAATGGTTTTCGCGCACAATATTAGCAAGGTATTTCTCAATTCTTGTCAGCGAATATAAAACGGCATGAGGGAAATTTTCATTGAACAA
>CAYMKT010000040.1:0-11611 GCA_964391065.1 uncultured Terrimonas sp.
CAATGATAATTTATTTACCAACACCAATAGCCTGAGCCTGATAAGGAATTGGCATTAGAATGCTTCAAACGATTCAATACCATTGTTCGTTACGTTTTCTGATTCTTCATAATCAAAAGAAAAATCAATCAGGTTGGCGAGGTCCGTACCATATTTGTCAACCGAATTTTCCAATGGTTTCCAGCTATGCTGTATAATTTTTTGCAACGACTCCTTTTCAGCGCTCCGCACTTTGCCGTCAACGGATGCTGCATAATAAAATAGTTTTCCCAATTCAGGATACAATGCTTCGTAGAACATAAAGTATTTTTTTTTCGGGTATTGATAATATGCTATTGACAAATAACTTGATTCGCCTGAACGCCACTTATTGCATGCCGAACTGTTGATGATTAAACACACGGCAATGTTGATTAATTTTTCATCTTCAGTTGAATTTTTTTGATGGTTAGCTGGTCTAACACCTGGTTTTTAACGGGCGCTTCTTTCTGTTCCTTTCCGGTTGTTGCTTTGTTTGCTATCTTCTCTTTGCCCGGTATGATCAGCATGGGTTTTTTAGCCAGGAACGTCATCGTTTGCGTAAAACTGTCCCCAAATAGTTTTTGGGAAAAGGTTTTCTTTCGCCGCACCATTGCCAATAAATCGTAGGGTATCTTTTTTTCCAGGTTTTTTATCGTTTCACTGAAAGAGGTTGTTTCGAGAAGATGAAACCTGAGTTGATGCTTATCAAATGGCTGCTGTAACTGACATGTATATTTATCGAAATGCGCTCTCTCTCTTTTTCTTTCTGTTTCAGTTGCGTATGCGCTGACCAGGTGCAATACGGTGATCGTGCAGTTTTTTGACTTAAGCAGTTCAGTCGCAAATGATAGCGCCTCATGGTCGGATTTGTGAAAATCGGAGGCGAAAACAATCTGGTTGTGTTCACTCCATTCAAATTTTTCGGGCACCAGCAAAACGGGGATATCGGCCGCTTCCGCAATTTTCGCGGCCGTTGAACCGATCATTATTTTTTTTAAACCGCTTGTGCCCCGGGTACCCATTACAACCAGGTCAATATGGTTATGTTCTGCAAAGCCAAGTATATTATCAACTAAAGGCTGGCGGCCGATAAGCGTTGACACCGTAACGGTGCCGGCTTCTTTTGTAACTTTCTTTTTCAGGCGCTGCAGGCGTTTTAAAATGTTCGTTTCTGTTTGAATGTTATGCTGTTTCGCAGTTTGTTTGGTATCTATAAAGGGACCATCAACCGGTTTATAAATGTGATAAAGTATTATTGTTGCCCCGGTGTTCAGTGCAATGTCTAAGGCATACCGGAATGCTTTTTCAGCAGTGGGTGAGAAATCTGTAGGTACCAATATTCGTTTCATATCCATCGTATTTAATATTGATTAGGCATCCTCATTTTTAATGGCCGGAATAACGAGCAGGGGGATGCTGGTATGATAACTCATTCGTTTGGTATGGCTCGGATGAAATAAACTATCCCAAAAACGGCGGGGATAAGCAACCATCGCCAGTATGTCGATGCTGCTTTCTTTAATAAATTGTTGCAGGGTTTCCCGGAAATTATTTCCATATAAATGCGCTGAAGTCAGTGTTTCCTCATTGTAGTTGCGTTTAAGATATGCTTCATAGTGAGGCAGATCACGGGTATGTTCAAGAAAAGTTGCTGCATGGTCAGCCTGATCGTGTGTAAATACCGCTACCTGCACACGGGACATGTATAACCCTGCAAGTTCAAACAGGTAGTTGAGTATTGCCGGTTCCTTTTCAAAAAGATTGGTAGCCAGTAACAATTTTTCGGGCTTTTGCCACTTGTAAGCATGTGGTATTACCATCACCGGTATATGGATATTGCCTATTAAAGCGGCGGTTCGGCTGCCCCATATTTTTTCTTTGATGCCACTTGCCCCCAACGTACCCATTACCACCAGGTCGGCATTTTTTTCTTTTGCTGTGTACTGAATGGCGTCGTTTAATGCCTCTGTTGACACTACGGTGTGCACAACCAGTTGTTCAGCGTCTTCAATTCTTTTTTTGATCGCTATTAGTTTTTGGTGCGCATCGGCGAGCATTGAACGGTTAAACTCTTTGTTTACACCCATGTAGTTGGTAGACGCATTGCCGCTTACTTCAAAGGAATGAAGCAGTGTAATCTCTGCCGGGAGTAGTTTAGCCGATTGAACTGCGAAATCTATTGCCGTGTCTGCACATGGTGAAAAATCTGTTGGTACTACAATTTGTTTCATTTATTTATGGTTTATTGTAACATTTCCAGGTCGTTTACCCCTTTTTAGCTGCAATTCCCATGCTGACATCGCTTATGCTGAGACCAGCTTTTCGCCTTACATATTGCAGCTTCAGCTATGATGTGCAATAAACAGGGGCGTATCTAATTCTTTCATTAAAATATCCGCCATGCTGGTTTTAAACCATCGCGATAGTTCGCTTCGCCGGTAAGCGCCCAGTACTACCAGCTCGTTTTCCCTATGGTTTCTCAGATAACCCACTATTTGTTCTTCCGCATTGCCCTTTACTACTTTGAACCGGGCTTTTGGAAAATGCCCTTTAATGAACTCCCTCATTAATTTATTTTCGGGTAAACGCAGGTTTTGTGAGGGCTCGTTAACTGTAAATACTTCTATTGACAAATCCGGGATATTGCCGAACAGGTAGCTGAACAGCTTTATGGCATACAGGGCAGAAGGCCTGCCATCATAAAGCAATACTACTTTGTCAACCGCCCTGTATTTACCGGGGACCACCATTACCGGGCATTGTATATCGCCTAATATATCCTTAATGAAGCGCGTGGGAGATTTTTCTTTATACTTCGTGAATGTTTCGTTCTCGCTAACAATAATCAAGTCGGCAAACATACTTTGATGCTTCAACTCCTGAATGGCCACATTTGTATTTCTGTGAACCGAGTATTTTATACCGGCTTTGTTGCATTGCTTTTGGAAAAGCAGCACGGAACTGTCTCTTTTCTTTTTATCCTTTTCGTCCAGTTCCTGTATGGCTTTGTCGAGGTTGCCCGATGCACCTACTGCCGAGCGTACATTATAACTGCGGTAGAAGAAGTCGTCGAGGAACACGCCAATTAAATGTGCTTCCGTTGCCTGTGCCAGTTGGATGGAATACTGCATTGTACTATCCGACAATTTATATCCATCAAAAACGGCTAAAAATATTTTCATCGCTATTCATATTATTGGGAATGATTGACGAAAATACCAGTATCAAACGGGTAACACAATGACCATAATCAACAAACCCAATGATATTTGTCGTGGTTGGCGTTGTTTCGTCGTCAATTGAGCATGCCTTTGGACTCCGCACAATCGGAGGCTTTCCCTCGGGATGACAAATATCATAAGGTGATCTGTTCGCCATCATTTATTTTATCGTTTCATTTTCTGTACTTAGCCATTATTACCAGCTAATATAAAGACATATGAAATATTATTTTAGTAAAACCGTAAACGAAAGTTTCGACAATGCCGTTCAAAAAGTTACTGCAACGCTACAATCGGAAGGCTTTGGCGTATTAACTGAAATTGATATTAAAGCAACACTGAAGAAAAAATTAGATGTTGATTTTTACAATTACAAAATACTGGGTGCGTGTAATCCGCCCGCTGCCTATAAAGCATTGCAGGCAGAAGATAAGATAGGCACCATGCTTCCCTGCAACGTTATCGTGCAGGAAAGAATACCGGGACAGGTTGAGGTAACTGCCGTTGACCCTATTGCCTCAATGCAGGCTATCGAAAATATTCAATTGCTCGATATCGCTACTGAAATCAGTGAAAGACTGCAAAAAGTAATTGCACAGTTGTAGCGATCAGGGTGTTGAATTTCTTTGATGAGCAAACATTTTCGATGTAAGTCAGATTAACATTGAAAAATACTTTGCCCGAAGAAATCAGCAAGGATAAGATTGATGCGAAGTATGAAGATGGTGTTTTGAAAATTTCGCTTCCCCGCAGGGA
The DNA here is from genome assembly GCA_964391065.1 of uncultured Terrimonas sp. Taxonomy (GTDB): domain Bacteria; phylum Bacteroidota; class Bacteroidia; order Chitinophagales; family Chitinophagaceae; genus Agriterribacter. Next base: position 3,999 of record CAYMKT010000040.1, read on the forward strand.
AGAAGCGAAAAAGCCTGCAGCGAAGCAGATCACAGTAAAATAAATGGACAGCGTTAGTAATCCATTGCCGCCATAATCATATGGCGGTTTTTTTGTGGCCGGCCCCGCTACAGGGAAGCATACTGTCGAATAAAAAATTGGAGATGGGTTTTGATCTAACACCCTGCTGACACAGGTTTTTCCCCGATTTCTACAGAATGAATCCAACGGACAGCACGTTGTTCCCGTAAACGTTCCCTATATTTATTTCGTAACAAAACAGTTTTTTGCTTATTTTTTACCTCGTTTAACGGAAATTGATCAACCTCTTCCGGGATAACAGCGTTGAGGTAAATGGGAGCCGGGGTTGTATAGCCGTTATTCGGTACGCCACTATTACAAACAAAATCAAAAGCGTTCGCACAATTTTCAACCAATCACTTTTAACGATGAAGAAGTATTATTGCCAATCGATTTTTCAGGTATGCGTTTTATTTGCGCTGATGATTGCAGCCTGTAAAAATCCCGCCTCAACCCCGCAGACTCCCGAATTGATGAGGGAATACGTAATGGAGTCGAAGATGACGGGTTACACCGGCATCGGCGGCGATATTGATGGGTTGAGAAACCCCATTTTAAAAGCGAAAAAAGGGGAATGGGTTCGCGTAAAAATAGTTAATGGTGAATTGATGTCGCACGATATTGTGCTTGAAAAAGCGGGAGTTAAAAGCATTCCTATTGTGGATAAGGGCGATACTACCAGTATAGCATTCGAAGCCAAAGAGGATGATGTATATTTCTGTAGTATTCCGGGGCATCGCGAGTTAATGAACGGAATATTTAAAATAGTGGAGAACTTTGATGCTACACCGGCCGAAGAAGGAGTGTCGCCCAGGAAAGACGGCAGGCCTTTAAACCTTGGGTTTGAAAGAGGCAGTCTGCAGGACTGGAAAGCCACCGGCGATGCATTTGGAGCAAAATCAGTTGTATTCGACGCTGTTCCTTTATACCCCGATTCATTTGTGCTGAAGCAAACAGGCGATTACTATGTAACCAGTGGCGGCACCAACCAGTACCAGGCCAAAGGCAGCCTCACATCGGAAACTTTTGAAATTACGCATCCCTGGGCCTCATTTAAAATTGCCGGCGGCGCCATGGAAGGAGTAAGGGTGGAATTGTACAGCACCGATTCCAGCAAGCCATTTTTCCGCATATCCGGTCCCGTTACCGACGGACGTATTAGAGGTACACGCCAGGCTATATTCCGGCCGGTGGTGGTAGACCTGAGACCTTATAAAGGGAAAAAAATGTATATCCGCCTGGTGGATGAAGAAAATGGGAAAGTGCCTGAAATTCATTATATCGGCGATAACATGTGGGCGCATATCTCCTTCGATGACTTCCGTTTTTATAACGAACGCCCCGAGTTTAATAACGAATTGCGACCGGAAGATGTAGTGATTTTGCCTGCACGCGATTCTGTACGATATGCAGGACTTTCAGGTGTTGAAGCAGTAAAGGCGATGACCGTGCCGGAAGGATTTTCGGTGCAGTTAGCGGCGGCCGAACCCGACATCGTAAAACCTATTGCCTTTACATTGGACAACAGGGGCCGTTTATGGGTAGTGGAATCGCAAACCTACCCCGTTCGTGCTGAGGAAGGAAAGGGCAAAGACCGCATCCTGATTTTTGAAGATACAGATGGCAATGGCAGCCTGGACAGCAAAAAAGTATTTACATCCGGACTTAACCTGGTGAGCGGCATTGCAGTAGGTTTGGGTGGCGTATGGGTGGGCGCCGCGCCTTATCTCATGTTTATCCCCATCGATAAAACCGGCGATGCGCCGGCAGGCAAACCGGAAATATTGCTGGATGGCTGGGGTTATGAAGACACGCATGAAACCTTAAACACTTTCCGTTGGGGACCCGATGGCTGGCTGTACGGCACACACGGCGTGTTTACGCATTCCAAAGTAGGCAAGCCCGGAACGAAAGAGGAAGAAAGAATACCGATTAACGCCGGGGTTTGGCGATATCACCCTATCCGGCACGAGTTTGAAGTGTTTGCCAGTGGTGGCAGCAATCCCTGGGGAATTGATTTTAATGATTACGGTCATGCGTTCACCACGGCCTGTGTGATACCGCATCTGAATTATATTGTGCAGGGTGGAAGATACTTTCGCCAGGGTGGGCAGCACTTTAATGCTTATACCTACGGCGATATTAAAACCATTGCCGATCACGTACACTGGATGGGTATTGCAGGACCCCATGCCGGTAACTTCCGCTCTGCCGCCGCGGGTGGTGGCCACGCACACGCAGGGGCGATGTTTTACCTGGGTAATAAAAGCTGGGGCGAGGACAGGAACACGCTCTTCATGAATAACCTGCACGGCCACCGTGTGAACAGGGATGTGATCACCCGTTCCGGCTCGGGATATAAAGCCACACATGGTAAAGATTTTATCCTGCGCAACGACTCCTGGTCGTTATGGCTCAATTTTGAAATTGCACCCGGTGGTTCGGTGTACGTGAATGATTGGTACGATCGCAACCAGTGCCACAATCCCAATCCCGACGTACATAATAAAACACTTGGGCGGCTCTTCCGCATTTCGCATAAGGATGACAAATGGGAACCGGTAGACCTCAGTAAGAAAACCGACCTTGAACTGGTCGCCTGCCAGTTAAATGAAAACGAGTGGTATGTAAGAAATGCCCGTTTGTTGTTGCAGGAAAGAAAGGTGGGCAGCGAGACACACCAGGCATTGTTTAAAATATTGAATGAAAATCCCGATGTAACCCGCAGGCTCAGGGCGCTATGGGCTTTACACGTTACCAATGGCATCAGCGAGCAGCAGTTGCTGGCGCTGCTCAATGATAAAGATGAATACATACGCTCATGGGCTATTCAACTACTGGCAGAGAATAAAAAAATAGCCGCAACAGTACAACAGCAATTTGAAACCCTGGCGCAAAAAGACGGATCGGCAATGGTGCGCTCTTATCTTGCCTCGGCTACCCAACGCATGGCGCCTGAGCAAACATGGAATATTGTAAAAGCCCTGGCCGGCAAAACGGAAGATGCAGGAGATGCTTTTCTGCCACTGATGGTTTGGTATGCACTGGAACCGCTTATTGATAAAGACCGGGATCGTGCGCTGGCAATCGCTAAGGAAAGCCCATTGCCCGATGTGTTAAAGTACACGGAGCAAAAGTTGGATGCGCTGGCAAAAAAATAAATGCTGCTGATGCCGGATAGTTGAGTTCCAGGCAATGTGTGACGATTGAATTGGGTTGAACCAGATGCCTGCAATAAACCTGCTATGGTTGAAGCCACAGTAGTACAATAGCCAAATCAGGGAACAGGCACGAAAACGGGCAGTATTCGTTTTCGTGTGCCCGCCCGAACGATGTTCAGTCGGACGGGCCTTTTTTTGTTTCTTTTTTGGGCAAAGCCTGCCCCGATTTTATAGCGGGGCAAAAAAGAAAAAAGCAAATACATCTATTCAATTCCTAATCTTTTAAGATGAACAATCCATACCAATTAGTTTTAGCAAAGGATAAAGCCTTTGTTTTCGATTGATGCGCCTAATCCTATTGATTTATTGCTTTCCTTTATCCGCTCTCTCATTTTTTCACCATTCCTTTCTATATTCATACATTCGACATAAACCCATAAAACAGCCGTTCGCATGAAGTTGCCAATATGCTTTACGTTGCTATTATTGATTGGATTATCCGCTTGTAATTCGGGTAACAAGCCCGCCGTTGGAAAAGTGAAGGATCTCAAGCTGGTACAGGATGATGAGGGCGCCATTTCTGTGTTCAGCTACCGGTCGGGCGATCCCATCCTGGTGCAGAATGCGCAGAAAGATTTCAGGCCTTTCATTCATCCCATTATGGCACCGGACGGCAAAGGTATGTTAACTGAAAACAGCCCCGGGCATCACAAACACCAGAATGGACTGTACTGGGGATTTACAAAAGTAAATGGCCGGGATTATTTTCATCACCCGGGCGATGGATACTGGAAACGTGTATCGGCCAATATAATAGAAGCAGAAGGTGAAGAGGTAAAGTGGCAAACAGTGTACGATATGCTCGATGAAAAAGGGCAATCCATTCTTACCCAAACACAGAACTGGACGATGACGCAGGACAGCGGCCGGTACTTTATTACGCTTGAATGGAAAGGCGAAGCGAAAACAGATATTACGATCGGTAAGTACGACTATGGTGGATTGTTTTTGAGAATGCCCTGGAAAGAAGGCATTAATGGAGAAGTAGTAAACGCTGCCCGTCAGAAAAATGAAAGAGCAGAAGGACAAAGGGCTATGTGGGTAGATGTGGGGATGCAGGTAGAGGGACGGGATGATATGGCGCATATTGCACTGTTTGACCATCCCGAAAACCGTGGCTACCCGCAGCACTGGCGTGTAGACGGGCAATTGGGAGTAGGACCTGCGGTAGCACGCGACACAAGCTGGGTTATCCCGAAAGGCAATACCGAAGTATTCAAACACCGGCTGATGGTGTATACTGGTGCTCTAAACGACAAGGAAGTATCAGATCAATGGGCGTTGTATACCGGCAAAACTTCGTTGTATAATACCACGGAACTATGGGCAATGGCCCAGCAGGAAGCGCTGGAAGCAAAGTTTCTTACGCCCGGGGAAGCGGTAGCGGCTATGACATTAAAAGACGGTAATAAAGTAAATGCGTGGGCGGGGGAACCTATGATGACGCAGCCGATGGCCTTTTGCTGGGACGACCGCGGGCGGTTATGGGTTGCCGAAAACAAAGATTACGAGTCGAGGGGACACGGATTCTCTAATGCCGGTGATAGCAGGATTGTTATCCTGGAAGATACCAATCACGATGGCACTGCCGATACCCGTAAGATTTTTATGGAAGGCATTGCTTTCCCGGCCGCACTGGCGGTTGGGTTTGAAGGAGTATTTGTGGGCGCCCCTCCTAATTTGTTGTTTGTGCCCGACCGTAATCACGACGACATAGCGGAGGTAAAAGACATTGAAATAAGACTAACAGGATGGGGTATACGCGACCGGCATGAAACACTCAATAGCTTTCATTGGGGGCCGGATGGCTGGCTGTACGGTTGCCAGGGTTTTGCTACTCCTTCCAAAGTAAGAAAACCAAAAGGCAAAGGCAAGCTGTACAGGCACAAGGACCCCTTCCCTGAAAATATTCTCGAAGGAGATGGAGTGGATATCAATGGTGGCGTATGGAGGTATCACCCGGTGAAAGATAAGTTCGAGGTTGTAGCGCATGGTTTCAGCAATCCCTGGGGTATTGATTACGATGCAAAGGGGCAGCTTTTTATCAGTGCTTGTGTAATACCACATATGTGGCATGTTATACCTGGTGGCATTTATCACAGGCAGGGTGGTCAGCATTTTAACCCTTATGTGTATGACGATATAAAAACCATTGCCAATCATAGTCACCGTTCGGCTCATGGCGGCGCCCGGGTATACCAGTCAGATGCATTTCCTGCGGTGCAGAAGGGGCGGATTTTTATGTGCAATATTCACGAACACGCGGTATTATCCGACATACTGCAAAAGAAGGGTTCAGGCTTTGTGGCGCAGCATGGTGAAGATTTTATGATGGCCAACAATGGTCAATGGGTAGGCTTCAGCATGGAAGTAGGCCCCGATGGAGGTCTGTATGCGTTGGATTGGCACGATGCCGACATCTGCGGGCAAACCGTAAGGAATAGTGAAACAGGACGCATTTTCAGGATCATGCCTGCAAAATCGGAGGCGATAGATTTCCCGGGAAGGTACGCTGATCTCAACAAGTTCACCGACCTGCAACTGGTGGAATTACAAACCAGTACAAGCGACTGGCATGCAAGACGGGCAAGGGTAATTTTACAGGGGCGTACCGTTAAAAATAAACTTGAAGCTGGCGCTCAGACAAAACTGCTGGAAATGTTCCGTTCTGCACCCGATCCGGATCACAGGCTGAAAGCGTTGTGGACGCTATATGTTACCCAAAGTCTTCCGGCAGAAATGCTTGTGGCATCGTTGGGTGATGCCGATGAATATGTACGTGCCTGGGCAATACAACTATTATGCGAAGATGCGCCGCCAATGCAGCCGGTTGCAGAAAAGCTGGTAAGTATGGCGCAAAAAGACCCTTCTCCTGTTGTACGGTTATACCTGGCTTCGGCAATGCAGCGGATCAATACGGCCACTGCATGGTTACTGGCTGCGGCGTTAACGCAACATGCCGAAGATGAACAGGATCACAACCTGCCCAAAATGATATGGTTTGGTTTTGAAAAACTGGTAAAAGAAAATCCCAAACGCGCACTGGATATTGCTGCATCTTCGAAACTTTCCCTGATTGCTACCTTTACCGCACGCAGAGCTGTAGATGGCGGCGCTATTGATGACCTGGTGAATACATTGGGCGCTCAACCTCCCGCATTGACCTTTTTGCTGCAGGGAATGCTGGCCGGTATGGAGGGACGTGTAGACCTCAAGCCGCCGGTTGCATGGAGCAATGTATATACAACGCTTAAAAAAAGAAATGATAAAAACGCCTTGTTGGCCGACGATATTACCGCACTCTTTGGCGACGCAGCTTCTACTCAACGGTCGTTGCTTACTTTGAGCGATAAAAAGAACCCTGTTGAACAACGGTTAAAGGCCTTGCAGGCTTTATCGGCCCAGCAGCGCAAAGAACTGGTATCACTGCTTCCTGCCCTGCTGGAAGAAGCACCATTGCGGATGGAAGCCATCAAAGCCGTCGCGGCATTTGACAACAGGGAACTCGGCGTACTGCTGTTGAAGAAATACGCCGGTTTCAATGAAGCTGAAAAACTGCAGGCGATGAACACGCTTAGTTCCCGGCCGGTATACGGCTGGTTGCTGGCTGAGGCGATAAAAAACAAGAGCATACCCAAAAACCAGGTGCCCGCGAATGTTGCCCGGCAACTGCGCAGGGTAGTGGGTAGCGGATTTGTAGAAATATGGGGACCCATAGACGATAAGCCGGCCGACAGCAAAGAATTTGCCCGCTATAAAAACCTGGTGACCGGTAAAGACACAAAAGCACCCGATCTGGCCAACGGTGAGAAGTTATTTGCGCGTACCTGCGGCGCCTGCCACAAACTGCTGGGCAATGGCGGCAATATAGGGCCCGATCTTACGGGTTCCAACCGGGCCAATATCGACTACCTGCTGTTTAATATTTTAAGTCCCGGTGAAGAGATACAGGATGCTTATAAGATGATCGTGATTACCACACGCGACGGCAGAACCTTTTCGGGAAACCTGGTATCTGAAAACGAACGGCAAATCACCTTGCGTGTGGTAGGTCAAAATGATGTGGTATTAAACAAATCATCTATCCAGTCACGGGAAACAACCTCCGCGTCGATGATGCCCCAGGGCTTATTGAACACGCTCACGGATATGGAAGTAACAGATCTGCTATCCTACCTGATGCAGGCGGGGAAATGAAACCTGTTAGCTGTGAGTTTTAGCGCTCAGTTGGATGGTTGGATGCTGGTGTCATGTTAATCTAACATTTTCGGATAGCGTTTTGCCCTCGTTTCCGAAACGAGGGCAAAAAAGATATATATTTGCCCTTGTATT
>CAYMKT010000040.1:11711-27985 GCA_964391065.1 uncultured Terrimonas sp.
TTTTGCCCTCGTTTCCGAAACGAGGGCAAAAAAGATATATATTTGCCCTTGTATTGATTTTGAGTGTAAAATTTACCCTGGTAAAAAATTATGAATTACGACAAAACGAAGCCATATAATGACCTGCCTTTATTGCCACCAAAAGGAGATATCGAAAATAAGGAGACCCTTAAAAAAGTCATAGCAGCTAGCCGTGCCTTATCAGAACTTAAGGGTGCCATTACCAATTTGCCTAACCCAACCTTGTTTATTGACACCATTAATTTACAAGAAGCAAAGGCGAGTTCAGCGATTGAAAATATTATTACCACGGAAGACGAGTTATTCAAAGCTTCTATCTCAGATAAAGTAATCGATGATCCAGCCACAAAAGAAGTTATCCATTATAAGGATGCCCTTTGGTATGGAATAAAGAGAATTGAGAAAAAGCCAGTCTTAAATACTACGCTCTTTATTGAAATCATGCAGATCATAAAAGAGAATAGCTCCGGCATTCGGAATGCCCCGGGCACACAATTGAAGAATCCGGCAACCGGACAGGTAGTTTATACCCCACCAGAGGGAGAAACTATCATTCGTGATAAACTAAAAAACCTCGAAGATTTTATTCATGCTGAAGATGATATTGACCCATTGATTAAAATGGCGATTATTCACTACCAGTTTGAGGCAATACACCCCTTTTTTGATGGAAATGGCCGCACGGGAAGAATATTAATCCTGCTCTATCTTAAGTTTTCCAGCCTTATCGATTTGCCTGCTCTATACCTCAGTAATTATATTATTCATCATAAATCTCAATACTATTCCTATTTAAGAAAAGTTACCGAGGAAAATGGTTGGTTGGGATGGATATTGTATATGCTTGAAATGATAGAAAAAACGGCGTTAAGAGGGCGTCAGCAAATCGCATCGATAGATCAATTAATGCTGGAAATGGGCAACCAAATCCAGAAAAAACTTCCAAAAGTTTATTCAAAGGACATTATAGAGCAACTATTTAAATTGCCCTATACCAAACGATCATATCTGCAAAACGCAGGTCTTGGTAACCTCAAAACGGTTGGAAATTATCTCAAGGCCTTGGAAGATGCAGGCTTTTTAAAAAGTGAGCAGGTTGGCAAAGAGAAGCTGTATCTCAATTTCAAGCTTTTGGATATTCTCAAAACACAAGGGAAGTAAAAATCAAATGAGCTACTTCCTATTCCTGCGCGGCGTTTTGTAAAAAGCCAAATCAAATAAACAGGAAGCAGGCCAGAAAGCGTTGCAAGCTCATCAAGCCTGGTCATACCGCATCCCTTCAAATGACTTACACCCCGGCTCATGACAAATAGTGTCGGGGACGAGAGAAGGCAACCCGCCAAGAACACCATGCAATACATTAACTCATGTTCTGATTTCCCGGCGCATGAAAGAGTAATATGCCAGGGCAAAACAAACTGTTGTTGCGGCAAGCAGCCCTGTTACCTGCGGCCATACAATCATCAGGCTTTCTTTAAATGGCAATGGGGCAGGAATGGCTCCTGCCATCTGCTCGATAGTCAAGGGGCCAAGACTTCGTACCGACGGCATCAGTAACGTTGTTGCGGCGTCGGTAAACAACTGGTTGGGGGCAAGTCGCAGCAGCGACTGTAACAGGTTATGGTAAGCGATTACTTCCTGCGTACTCAGGTAACTCTCCTGCGGCGCCATGGCATTCACCACCACATTCACAATAATGCGGTAGAACACGGTAAAAAAAAGCCAAATGCCAATGGCGGTAAGTGCAGAGGTAGCTCCATTCCGGAATGTTACCGACAGGAAAATAGAAAGACTTAACCAGAAACCTACGTACACAATGCTCAGTATAATAAATGCCAGTATGCGCAGTAGTTCTACGGGTTCCATCGGTACCCCTGTAATAATCAATCCTCCTCCAATCATCAATAAGGCAAGGCACAGAAATAAAGCGCTCACTACAATTAACGCGCCGCAAAATTTTGCCAGTAACAGGTTATCCCGGTAAACCGGCTGCGCCATCAGTCGCGTTAATGTACCGCTGTTCTGTTCAGCGTTTACAGCATCAAAGCCAAGTGCAATGCCCAGTAACGGCCCCAGAAAGCTTAAAAAGATATGAAAGGTGGGCAGCGTGCCATCTGATGTGGTCAGTAATTTCAGGTAAACATAAATCCGGTCAGGATCGTCAATATTCGCAACCGCTTTGTTGATGTTACTTAATGATACATAGAATGATCCCATGAAGATGAGGGCGATCAGCACGAGCATTACAATAAAACGCCAGCTACGGATATGGTCGCCCGTTTCCTTGCGCACCATTACCCAAAACGGACTTTCAGCCTTCTGCTGTACCCGGTTGTTATGTGTTACTCCTTTTGAAAAGAGATCTTTGAAATAAACCAGCGGACTTTCCATTGGAAACATGCTTCTTTTGATTGTTTTCAAAATAACGGTGATAAATTTCATCGAGCCCGAACACCTTGTTATGTACACCGGTTACATTCAGGCCTTTTTGCACAAAAAAGCGAACAATATCCGGCGTGATCGCTTCCCGGCACGACAACTCAACGGTGTTCTCCACAACTTCAACACTTTTAATTCCGTCGAGTTGAAGCAATTCCCGGGCAGGTTCCCACGACGCAGGAAGCGTGTCGCTAACGGTGACGCTCACCACATACGATTCTTCTCCAAATAAATTACGCGAAAGCGTTTCAATATTTCCCTGCACCAGCAACCTGCCGTCTACAAAAATCCCTACACGGTCGCATACCTGCTGTACCTGGTGCAGGTGGTGCGACGATAGCAACACAGTAAGCCCCTGCTGGCGGCTGAGCTGGCGGATAAGCGTAAGAAATTCTTTTACGCCACTCGGGTCAATGCCCAGTGTGGGTTCGTCCAGTATAATGATCTCCGGCTCCCTGATCAATACATCTGCCAGCCCCAGCCGTTGTTTCATACCCCGGGAGTAGGCCGATGTTTTTTTGTGCATTTCGTCGGACAGGCCAACGGTCTCCATCGTTTTGCGCGCACGGGCTTCTATTTCGCTTTCTGCAATTCCGTTGAGTCTCCCGATATACATAAGGTTTTCAATGGCTGTCATGCCATCATAGAAGCCAACGTTATCCGGCATATAACCTACTCTCCGCTTCACGGCGATAGGGTTGTTGGTGGCGTTTATACCACAAACGCGTGCGCTGCCGGCAGACGGTTCTGCCAGTCCCAGCATCATGAGTATGGTGGTGGTTTTACCTGCCCCATTCGGACCGAGTAAGCCGAATATCTCCCCCTTGTCAATCTCCAGGTAAAGATTGTCTACGGCTTTCACGGAACCGTAGTATTTCGTCAATCCTTCCAGTTCAATGATGGGATTTTCCATGATCATTTATCTTCTTCCGTATTTACGAATAAGGTAATAAACCAGTCCCAAAGCAAGGAGGATAACGACTATGCCTATCCATCCCGAAAGCAGCGAAGTTTTTACCGCCATACGAAATGCAGCATTGGCATTGGCATAGCTGTTTTTAACGGTAAACGTGGTTACGTAGTCGCCGGCAATGGTTTTATCGGGAACGCTGAGGGTGGCATTTACTTCCTGCGTTTGCCCGGGATCGAGCCGTTCAATTTTTGACGGATCAAATTTTGCACTCCATTTGGTGGGAGATTGTGCCGAGAATTCCAGTCCGTCGAGCGGAAGCGACCCGGTGTTTACTACGGTTAGCCGAAGCTGTTTACTGCTGCCTTCGGTAACCTCATCACTTAACCGGCCTGTGGGAGTAGTAAGTTCAACACTGTAACTGCCTTTCACCACGGCTTCCAGGTCGAGCCGGAGGGTATCGCCATTGCTGATGGCGTTAACCGGTATGCTATACTTGCCCGGTTTTGTGGCAGGTGTAGCCGTGATCTCCACAACCATATCCTGCGTTTTGCCCGAGTCGAGCCGTAAGGCGGCCACCTGGGTGCCTTCTGCCCGGAAGATCATGATCCACCCTTCGGGAGCTTTTGCCTTTAATTCGAAAACCTGTGGCCGGCCGCTACCATTGTGTAACGACACATTATACCGGAAAGGATCTTTCGTGGCCGATTCAATATTCATCAGGCGTGCCGAAAGCGTGGATTTCGACTGCTGGGCGTAAGCCGTTGATGAGAAACAAAAAGAGAAAAACAAAAAAACTGAAAAAATAAAGCCCCTGGAATAGTTTTGGCGGGGGTTGAAAAATTGTGCTAACATAACATCAATAAATGTTTACATCCATTAATAAAATAATAGCTCCCTATTGGGATTTGGCGAAAATAATAATGCGGGGAAAATGATTTTGTTAATGAAATTTAAAAAAATAAAAAAGTAGATCAATAACTGAACATGTTTTTCGTGAAATGTACAGATAGAAGCGACTGTCGCCCACGGTTTAACAGGCTGCACTATGTTTAAATATAGCGCCCGTTCTTTAAAGGAGAAGAAGCGGCAGGATTTCTAAACCCGGCTTCCGGGCAAGCTGTTCTGCTGAGCACTTATGCCGAACGGAAGAAATTGCTAAGCTATTGAATGTTTTGATGGTTCGCATATCCGCCGCCGTGATGCTGTATAAGGGCCCCCTGGCAGGAAGGTTCGGGAAATTTTTTTTAAAATTATTAGTCCATAAATTTGGTAGACTAATATTATATCCTATTTTTGTCCTGTGAATTTATTCAAATCGCATATCAATCGCTGTTGTTGCCAACCGGCAACATATTAATCACCACCGTTTGCGGGTATATACCCCACATTACCATTTTCCATAAAATTCATTCTTTAATTCAAATGATTTCTCACGCTTAATTCAAATGCCATGAGTGATATTAATAACTACGTATTCAGATTCGGACCATCGCTAACTAATGAACAAAAAAACACATTTCAGCAATACGGTGTAATACAGTTCAAAAATTTTGTGGATAAAGAAACGGTAAAGCTTTTCCTTGGGGAAATACAGAAAGTGGAGCAACATCTTCTTTCCAACGATATTCAAAAAATAAATGGTATCCCCCTTAAATTTGGATCAGATACCAATGGAAACAGGTTTATCCAGCGTATTGCTTTCACTTCACACTACAGTAAACTATTGCAGGATTTTTTAAAAGATGAACGGCTGGCGCTGTTGGCTGAACTGCTGTATCCTTATGAAGGCAGGGTGGGAGAAAATGAAAAAGATGGTTTGGTGCTGAACCACTACGTGAATACTCCCGATAGTGGGTACAAGCAACTGGGATGGCATACCGATAGCCCGCGCGATATATTTTTAGGATCGAAGATCATGCCTATGTTGAATGTGGGCCTGCATCTCGACGACTATTCGTTTGAAAAAGGAGGCTTACGGGTATTAGCAGGCACTCATCACCAGGGGTTGTTTAAATTATTATTCAGGAAGAAATATTTTATAGACAACGACCCTGATCCAAACGAAATTGGTTTCAATATCGACGCCGGCGACCTTACCGTTCACGATGGACGTTTATGGCATAGGGTACAGCGTTCTGCTTTCTTTGGCGAAGAAAGCCGGAGACGGGTGATGTATATACCGATTGTTACCGGCGCTTATAAGCCCAAGCATGCCAATAGTGCTACCCCGTTTTATCATAAACTGGCACTGCCCAGGCTGGAGCAGTATCGTGAAACTTTACGTTGGAGTAAGGTGAAACAAAAAGAATTAAAGCTTGCACATTTTGAATCGCCATCAACAGTGAATAGTTCCATCAATCAGTAGAAGAATGGCTTGTATGCGGTGAGATACCGTACAACGAATTTGTAAACGGTGTAAGCATTTCCATGTTTTATATTAACGATACTAAGTCCGGGTTATGCTTTTTTCGCAGTTGGTTTTACGAATTCAGGCAATTTACCCGGCACCAGCTAACCCCCTTTGTTTATACAGCTAAAGCCTCTGTTAAGAGGTTTTAGCTGGTAACAAGGAATCATTTCAGTAAAAATCTATCATGGTATGAATGCAGTTGTTTATTGGTCGTTGCTTATTTTTTCGCCTTTATTCCCTTTTAATGGCGGAGATGCAGATGATTACAGCAGCCAGGCATACTACGATATCATTAGAAATGATAAGATTATCGGTTATATGGTATGCAGTAAAGTGGAGCGCGGCGACATGGTAGAGTATACTACCGAATCTTCCGCCCGGATTTCGATGCTTTTTGATGTTTCGGTGTACAGTAAGCTGCAAACCTCGTTCTGTAACGACTTATTGAGAGATGGAAAATTGACCCGGCTCGTAAATGGTAAAACCAAATCCAGCAATCATATTGTATGGAATACGGACCGGTACCTTGTTAATAACAATGGCAAACGCACATTGTTCACGTCTAAAATCAATTTTAGCACTGCCTGTTTAATGTATGTTGAACCCCTGGGCATGAGGCATATTTTCTCGGAAAATTTTGGACAGTATGTAACAATAAAGGAGATAAGTCCGCATCAATATGTGCTCAGGCTTCCGGATGGTAACGATAACCTGTATACGTATAGCGATGGAAAATGCATTGAAGTAGAAGTGCGTACCTCATTCGCTACCGTTTATATCAGGCCGGGCAAATAATGTGCAGGAGTTTTACGAAATACAAGACAAACCTGTTCCCGTTAAAAGAAGGGAATACGAGCTATTAACCAATAAAAGTATAGTTATGAACTTATGTTGTTGTAAATGATTATAAAAAGGGCTGGCAATATTCGAAGTATTACCAACCCCCAAACCCATGATAGGTTTACGTTGTCCGAATCAGCATTAATTACGAACAAACATTCTTGAAATTATGAAAAAAAGCAACACCCTTGCTTTGACCAGCCTGTTTTTGAAACCCTGTTTCCCGACCGCCTTGTTGCTCATTGCTGTTATTAGCACCGGTTATGCCACACCCGGGAGTGGCCCCATGCCGGCAACTCCCAAAAACGCGATCAGCGTTGAAAAGAGAATCCTGAAAGACCACTACCTCCTATTCGGAGCGGGAGCCGGAGGATCCGGAACATCTGCTTTTTCGGACTTTAGCGGTGTAGTGGTAAACGCAAAAAATGAGCCGCTCGCTGGCGCCACTATTATTGTTAAAAGTACGCTGCGCGGATATGTAACGGATAACCGGGGAAAATTTACCATTAATAGAAGCGATACCGCCGGTTCCATTGAGGTTGAGGTTTCCCTGGTGGGTTACCAAACTGAAATCATTACCCTGTCTGCCAACAGCAATGCTGTTGTTACGCTCACAGAAGTGTACGCCGGGCTGGCCGATGTGGTGGTAATGGGATATGGTACGCAAAAAAGAACCAGCATTACCGGGGCTGTTGGTAAGGTAAAGATTGATAACGACATCCGTGCGCGGCCGAGCGCTGAGTTTGGCCAGGCACTGTACGGCAAAGTTGCGGGTGTTCAGGTGCTAAGCGCCAACGGTAAACCGGGTTCGTCTTCTTCCATCCAAATCCGTGGTATTAATTCAGTTTCCGCCGGAAGCACTCCATTAATCGTTGTGGACGGCATTCCCACACCCAACTACGATCTGAACCTGATTAATACCAGTGATATAGAATCTATTGAAATACTAAAAGATGCCGCATCTTCCGCGATATACGGTTCCCGTGCCGCCAATGGTGTGGTATTGGTTACCACAAAAAAGGGAAAAGCGGGGAGCCCAAAACTGGAATTCAACTATGTAACCGGCATTCAACAGGTAATAGATAAGGTGAATGTAATGAACGCCGCAGAATATGCACAGGCATCCATCGATGCAGCACAAAACGCATGGATTCAAAAAGGAGGAGATCCCAATGCACCCAATACTATAGATGCACGGGGACAATATAAGTACACCTGGCCTACAGCATTAGAGCATCCTGAAACATTGCCCGATACCGATTTTCAGGATGCCATTTATCATTCTGCCCCTGTCAACAGGGTAGATATCAGTCTCACAGGCGGCAGCGAAAATTCTACTTATCTCTTATCGGGGGGCTACATCAATCAAAAAGGAATCGCGCTGAATTCCACTTATCAGAAATACAATGTTAGCTTTAAGAATGTTACACGTTTAAACACCTGGCTCGAAATCGGTGGAATGACTTCCTTAAGCTTCGACCATGAAACCGAGCCGTATTCCAGGATGTTTGAGTGGGCGGCGCAATACCCTTCCATATACCCCGAATACAGCGATAACGGTTACTTAGGTTCTCCCAATAATCAGCCGGGTTTTGAAAACTACAATGCTATTTTGTTCCGCCCCCAAAACGGGCATCCCCTGTATCGAATTGGTGATGATATCCAAACAAGGAGGCTGAATACTATAGGTAACCTGTACGCCCAGGTGAAAATCATTCCCGGGCTCAGTTTTAAAACTGCTTTTAATTATTATCTGAACCGGACAGACAATAACAATTATCAATCTGTTGATCACAACCTCGGGTCTGCCTACTATACGCAAGGAATTATGACCGTAGATCAAACCCGTATCCTCAATTACACATTTCAAAACCTGCTCACTTATGAAAAATCTATCAAATACCACAATATCAATGCGCTGATAGGTGCAGAATACAATGCTAATGATCTTTATTACACGAACCAGGAGCGCAGAGGTTATGATGACGATCTCCTGCACTCACTTGCTGCCGGTAAAACTGTTTTTGAAGCTACAGACAATGTGGCCAAGAGCAATCTCATTTCTTATTTTGCCAGGGTAAACTATGATTACCAAAACAAATATCTTTTATCGGTTAGTATCCGGCGCGACGGTTCTTCCCGTTTTGCACCAAACAATAAATGGGGACAGTTTCCCGCAGTTTCAGCAGGCTGGGTGGTATCGAATGAGGATTTTTTGGAAAATGTGCCTGTTATCAGCAACCTGAAGTTAAGGGCAAGCTATGGTTATACAGGAAACGACCGCTTCGCCGACTATAAATGGATTGGTGTGATCAGCCCGGGAAGAACGGCTTTTGGAGACAACCTGGTAACAACTTATTATCCATCAAGTATTACCAATCCGGATTTAAAATGGGAACGTACGCGCCAGTTAGACCTGGGGATAGAACTGGCATTGTTTAAAAACCGGATCGTACTCGAAGCGGATTGGTACAGGTCTACTTCTGACGGGCTCTTACTGGATGTTCCGGTACCGGTGGTATCGGGATTTACAAGTGTGTTTAAAAATATTGGTGAACTGGAAAATAAAGGCTTTGAGATCACCCTGTCTACTCAGAATCTTACCGGTGATTTTAAATGGAATTCACAAATTAATTTTTCTTTGAACCGAAATATAGTATTGGCGCTGGGCGAAGATAATGCACCCATGCTGTTTACTTCCGCTGTTGCCAGCGGCATGCAGAAAATTAACATGGTAGGGCATCCGATCTTTAATTTTTATGGCTATAAATACGATGGCGTGTATATGAACCAGTCCGAAGTAGATGCCGACCCGGCGAGGTATGCTACGGCTACACCAGGAGATGGGCGTTATGTAGACGTGGATAACAATAAAATACTGACTCCCGATGACAGAACGATTATAGGGAATCCCGCGCCCGATTTTATATGAGGTTTTACCAATAATTTTTCATTCAGGGGATTTGATCTCAGCGTTCTTTTCCAGGGCGTACAAGGCGGGCAACTGATGGATGAAAATGTGCATCGCTCCATGCTCTATCACGAAGGAAGAAACTATGCCCAGGTATTGGTTAATCGCTGGAGATCGGAGGCAGAACCCGGCGACGGATATCATTACAAACTAAACGTAGACCTGGACGGATATGAGAAAACGCCATCCAGCTACTTTCTGAATGACGCGGGCTATTTCAGGTTAAAGAGTCTTACGTTGGGATATAACTTCCCTGCACACCTGCTTCGCAGTATCAAAATAGCTTCAGCCAGGGTTTACGTAAACGGAACCAACCTGTTTACGCATAAGAATACATTGGTAGTAGATCCGGAAGCTTTTGCCGGCGACGTTGCCGATGCAACCCGGCGTGGCGTAAATGGTAACCCCTATCCAACTGCAAAAGTTATTTCGGTGGGAATTAGCCTGGGACTATAATGCAACACCGGTTGTTATTTACTATTGACTATTCAAACATTTATTTTATGCTACCGTTATTTACATATAAACTTAACTATACCGGGCGGATAATACATGTGCTGCGACCCGCCGCTTTGTTCGCTATCATTTCAGCTTCACTGCTCTCATGCAATAAAAGTGAATTAGATCTTTACCCGGAAACAAAACTCACTGAAGGATTGTTTTATACCACCGAAACGCAGTTAACACAGGCCGCTAATGATTCCTACAGGCAACTGGAACGGATATACGATGCCGGCGGAATTGCAGATATATACGGAGAATTAGGATCCGACAACGTGTATATAAAAGCCGTTTCCGGGGCCAACTCCTGGCCGGAAGACATCAACCTGCATCATATCAGGCCCGACAATGGTAAATTGGAGTCGGCCTGGAATACAGCGTATAACGGAATTTTTATTATCAACAACGCCATCACGCAACTTGAAAATACAACCATTGAATTTTCAACACCGGGTGTAAAGGAAAGGTTGATTGCAGAAGCAAAAACCATCAGGGCGTTAATATATTATAATCTCACCCAGGCCTGGGGCGATGTGCCGTTTCCACTGCAGGTTGTTTCACCGGAGGAAAGCTATAGTTACCTGAGAACGGAGAAAGCTACGATCCTGTCTCAATTGGTAACGGATCTTTCCGCTTCCAAATCAAGTCTGCCGGAGTTCTATATTGGAAATAATACAGGACGTATTACAAAATATGGCGCAAGTGCTATTCTCGCCAGGGTGTATCTCGCCCAAAATGATGAACAGAAAGCGATCCAGGAATTGAAGTTAATTATAGACAGCGGGCGGTATTCGCTGGATGCTAATGGCGACGGAAACATCAACGCTGCCGATTATGCCCACCTGTTTCAGGCGAATACAAAAAACTCAAAAGAGTCCATTGTTGAAGTGCAATACCTTGCCGGACAAAACCAGGTTAACAGCCTGCACCAAACGGAATATGCACCCTGGGATTTTTCGTTTCATTTGCCGGGAAGCAACATTACGTTCAGGGGAAATGGATTAAATACACCCAGTACTGACCTCATCAACGAATACGAGCCCGGCGATCCGAGGAAGCAACTTTCGCTGGCAACCGGTTTTACCGATCTCCAGACCAATAACTTCATTGAATATCCTTATACTTTAAAGTTTTATGATCCTGCTTATCTTTACCCCGGACAAAACGTAGAGATTATCCGGTACGCAGATATCCTTACGCTGTATGCAGAACTTACAGAAGACGTATCTTATCTGAACCAGGTGCGCAGCAGGGTTGGACTACCCCCGTATGGCGACGCTTCATATCCTTCCGCTTCATATCCAACAGTGGCATTGGCCGTTGAGCACGAACGAAGGGTTGAGCTTGCATTTGAGTTTCACCGGTTTTTCGATTTGGTACGTACAGGCCGGGCACTGGAGGTTTTGCAAGCCAAAGGCATCGACATCACCAGCAATGAATTGTTGTTTCCTGTACCACAGGCTGTAATAGATGTAAATCCTGAAATTACGCAGAATCCCTAAAGCAAACATGATGACTCTTTTATCATATATCCGGCGCCGAAAATGCTTTGTAAGCCTGTTTACGGTTATTTTTCTCAACGGGCACATGGCTGTGCAGGCGCAGGATGATCAACCTAATATTTTGTGGATTGTAAGCGAAGACAATAGTCCCTTTATCGGGGCTTACGGCGATGCATATGCGACAACGCCTCATATTGATGCCTTAGCCAGGCAGGGTATCTTGTTTGAAAAGGCATATTGCACCGCACCCGTATGTGCTCCTTCGCGATTTACCCTCATTACGGGAATGTATCCTCCCACTATGGGAACAGAGAATATGCGCAGTATATACCCCGTTCCTTCGTTTGTACAATTCTTCCCGGCATATTTAAGAGCGGCGGGATATTACACTACCAACAACGCTAAAAAAGATTACAATACCATTGATCAGCCGGAAGCCTGGGATGAATCCAGTAATAAAGCGACTTATAAGAACAGAAAACCCGGGCAGCCTTTTTTTGCCGTATTTAATATCGGCACCTCGCATGAAAGCTCCATTTTCGGAGCCGAAGCCAGGCAGCAATTGGCGGCTGGCCGCACCGGTAATTCACAAGGCAGTGTTAATTTGCCGGCAGAGAAACCCTTACTGCACGATCCGGAAAAAGCCCCTGTGCCACCCTACCTGCCTGCTACCAGTGAAATGAAACACGACTGGGCGCTTTATTACGATAAAATACAGCAAATGGATACTGAAGTGGGAGGTTTGCTGAAGGAACTTGAAGAGGCGGGGCTGGCAGAAAATACGATAGTATTTTATTACGGCGATAATGGCGGGGTGTTGGGTAGAAGTAAAAGATTCATTTTTGAATCCGGATTGCGTATCCCGCTGATCGTTCGCATTCCCGAAAAATGGAGTAAATACGCGGTATTACCCGCAGGAAGTCGTTCCCCGCAACTGGTAGATTTTACGGATTTTGCGCCAACAGTATTAAGTATTGCGGGCATTCAGCCGCCGGCTCACTACCAGGGCAAGGCCTTTCTTGGTAAATATGCTGCCGGTTCGGAAAGAGAATGGGTCTTTAACTTCAGGGGACGGATGGACGAGCGCATTGATTTGGTACGATCGATCCGCAATAAGCAATACCGGTACATTAAAAATTTTATGCCCCACCGGAAGTATGGGCAGCATGTTGAATTTTTATGGTTGGCAACATCCATGCAATCCTGGGAAAACGCCTATCATGAAGGATCGCTGAATGAAGTGCAGTCGCGTTTTTTTAAAACCAAACCGGCAGAAGAACTGTATGATGTAACGAATGATCCATACAATATCAACAATCTTGCAGCCACAACGGAATATAAGCCTGTACTGGATGCATTGAGAGCGGAAACATTCCGTTTCTTAATTGATATCAAAGATGCGGGATTTATTCCCGAGCCTGAAGCCGAACAAATCGTTACCCATACAACGCTGTATGATTATGCCCGCTCCGAAAAATATGATATAAAGAAAGTATTGGAAACCGCTGTGGCAGCTTCATCAAACGACAAAAGCCAGCTTTCTTATTTAATTAAAAAAGCCGCTGACCCGGATCCTGTTATCCGCTATTGGGCTGCCACCGGGCTACTGGCTTTGGGAAAAGACGCTCCGTCTGCAAAGCCCGTTTTAAGGAAATTATTGTTTGACGATAAAAGCTATGTGGCAACCGTGGCGGCTGAGGCGTTGTATGTACTGGGCGATAAGCAGGAGGCGTTGCAGCATTTGTACAAAGCGGTTAACGATAGCAGCGTAATGAACAGGGTACAGGCCCTGAACGCCCTGCAGGTAGCAACGCCGGAAGAATTGACCCCGGTTACTGAAGTCCTGCGGGAAATTACAACGCACAAAACCGAATACGATAAAAAGGCAGCGCGCTACCTGCTTCAACTTGCCCGGAAATAATGGAAACGATTTAAAAATTGCTCCGCATGGTAAGTGTGAGTGAGATAATATCCCAATTTAACCACTAAACGAAAAGGATGTACAAATTCATTTTATCCATGCTGCTGCTGTACTGTACAAAAATATACGCACAGCCTTCTCCTCCTGCATCACCCAATATCATATTCATCATTAGCGACGACATTAGTATTGACGATATTGGCGCCTATGGAAATGCAAAGGTTAAAACACCTAACTTAAACTATCTTGCCGCCAACGGACTTCGTTTCAACAACCTGTTCGTTACAGCCAGTTCCTGCAGCCCCAGCCGAACCAGCATTGTAACGGGCCGCTATCCACATAATACCGGCGCCGCGGAGCTCCATACTCCTTTGCCGAAACATTTGGTTTATTTTCCGGAGTTATTAAAAAAGGCGGGATACCATACCGTGCTGGCGGGCAAATGGCATGAAGGAAAAGAAACCGCCAGGGCTTACGACACGGTGATTGCAGGAGAGGCCCAGAATGGGCCGGGCGGGGAAGAACAGTGGCTCAACATACTTCATAACAGGCCTCGCGGTAAACCTTTCTTTTTTTGGTTCTCGCCCTTTGATGCGCATCGGACCTGGTCGGCGGATCATTTTTTGATAACCCATAATCCCGCCACAGAAGTTGAAGTACCCGGCACATTGCTTGACGATGACTCCACCAGGAGGGACCTGGCTTCTTACTATAACGAGATTGGAAGATTGGATTACTACATAGGTAAACTATTTGGTGAGCTTAAAAATGAAGGAATAGCGGAGAATACCATTATTGTTTTCATTGCCGATAATGCCCGGCCCTTTCCGGGAAGTAAAACCCGGGTAAATGATCGCGGGCTAAAAACACCGTTTATATGGTATTGGCCTGCAGGTATACCCAAGCCCGGTAAAGTTGATGCATTAGTAAGTGCTATTGATATAGCCCCAACGTTTTTGCAGCTTGCCGGCGTACAATCAGCGCCTTCAATACAAGGCGTAAGCTTTGCCAAATTGCTGAAGGATAACGATGCCGGTTTCAGGAATTATATTTTTGGAGAACACAACTGGCATGACTACGAAGCGTATGAAAGATCTGTGCGTACGAAAGATTATTTGTATATATATAATGCCCGGCCGGCTTTTGAGAACAGTGGGCCGATCGATGCCAACCAAAGTCCTTCGGCCAGATCATTGAAAGCTGCCCGGAAGCATAAAACCTTAACAGCGCTGCAGGAAGATGCCTTTGTAAAACCGGGACCTTCTGAAATGCTGTACGATATAAAAAGCGATAGTGTGCAGGTGCATAACCTTGCACACGATCCGCTGTTTAGCCAAAAATTGAATGAACTCAGGAAAGTATTGGCACAATGGCAGCAGGAAACCGGGGATACACAACCGGCGCAATTAACTCCTGATTGGTACGGACGTGAAGATGGAGCGCCGTTACAGCAAAAGGGGGTGCGCGGAGAAATGCCCGGTGCAGCACGGAATGCAGCCCATAGTAATCAGAAAGGGGTTTTTTAGTTTACCAATGGTTTGCTGAACAACCCCGTTAGTGGAGAATGTTGTTTGTAGTGTCGGGCCTTATCTGCATTTCTTTTCCTTAACGGTGCTTTTGCAAACAGACCCATCCTTTGCCGGAGTGCCGGAAGAAAGATGGCAAGGTTTGTTTTTTTGAACGGGAAAATACCGGCAATAATCAGTTTGAACACTGAGATTCATCACTAACCGACGGCATTTATTACGGTAAATTGCGGGAAATAGTAAGTTATGAACCAGCTCGAAAATAAAGTCGCTATTGTAACGGGAGCAGCCGGGGGAATGGGAGAAGCGATTGCTCGCCTTTTTGCCGCAGAAGGCGCCAAAGTGATGGCAACCGATATCCAGGAAGAAAAACTTACCGCATGGGTAGCTACAGCAAAAAAAGAAGGTTGTGCTATTGACTGCATGACACATGACGTATCTGATCCGAACCAGTGGCAGGATATAGTTGAAAAAACGATAGAACGTTTTGGCAGACTTGATATCCTTGTGAACAACGCAGGTATTTATCCGCCCGGAGCCACTACGGAAACAACCAGTCTGGGCGACTGGGAAAGAATCATGGCTATTAATGTTACGGGTCCGTTTATCGGTACAAAAACCTGTCTTCCGCATATGAAAGTGGCAGGCGGCGGATCGGTAGTGAATATATCTTCGATCGCAGGCCTCGTTGGCGGTAACGGCCCTGCCTACTCGGCATCGAAAGGTGCTTTACGGCTGCTTACTAAAGACCAGGCTGTTGAACTTGCCAAAGACAATATTCGTGTCAATTCCATTCATCCGGGTGGCGTGCTCACGCCGATGACCGAATTTTTGATTTCTTCCCCTTCCTCAGCAGAAACATTGCACAACATGTGCCCGCTTGGACGCATCGGCAATGTGATGGAGATCGCTTATGGTGCTTTGTATCTCGCAAGCGATCAGGCCAGCTACACCACGGGCGCAGAACTGGTGATAGACGGCGGATTGGTGGCGAGGTAACCTTAGGCACGATTTGCGGTATGTTGTCATATCCGGTAAGTTTAGTATATTTTTTTGGATAGGTTATGTTCCTGCAGGCATTGACGGTTGCATTTTGCTGTATCTCAAATTTACCTGCTCCTTAACCTTTTTTCCGGGCAACCTCTCCTGTTTTGCGTTGCGCAGCCATCGAGAAATTTATAGCATTGGTGGTATCAAAGCACATGGAACTCAAAACCGAAATTTCTATCA
>CAYMKT010000041.1:0-16736 GCA_964391065.1 uncultured Terrimonas sp.
ACACAAAACAAGGCTACCAAACCTGCGCCAGTGCGGGGAGGCCGAAAGTGTATGGTTTTTGTTTATCGTTTGAAGACATTCGTTTCGAATTTCGATTTTCCTACTTCGCACTTCGCATTTCATTTGATTCTTGTTTTTTGCTATTGGGTTCTTTGCCCCGTATTTCCAGCTTCGCGCTTGGCATTTTCACTCCTCGTCATGGCATTTTGTCTGCTTTTTGCTCTTGCATGATATTTGGGTTTATAAAAGCCATAAATTGCCGTTTATAAATCAAGAAACCATTGATATCATGAACATTGGAAAAGAATTTGAA
Source organism: uncultured Terrimonas sp. (assembly GCA_964391065.1). Classification (GTDB taxonomy): domain Bacteria; phylum Bacteroidota; class Bacteroidia; order Chitinophagales; family Chitinophagaceae; genus Agriterribacter. The sequence goes on from CAYMKT010000041.1 coordinate 314, forward strand.
AAATATGCCGTAAAGCATAAAGGAATTTCTAGCAACACTTTGAACGATTTTACCAGGCACGCGGTTACCAATCTTACCCCTAATATTATTGAAGAGCGCCCTATGAATGTGGCGGTAATGGATGTATATAGCCGGTTGATGATGGATCGTATTATTTTCCTGGGCTATCCCATTTCGGAGGAGGTGGGCAATATTGTAACGGCTCAGTTATTGTTCTTAGAAAGTACAGACCGCACTAAAGACATACAGATGTATGTAAATAGTCCCGGCGGTTCGGTATATGCCGGTATGGGCGTATATGATACGATGCAGTATATTACCCCGGATATTTCTACCATTTGTACCGGGATGGCTGCGAGCATGGGCGCCGTATTGATGTGCGCCGGAGCAAAAGGAAAACGCACTGCTTTGAAGCATTCCCGCATTATGATGCACCAACCCAGCGCCGGAGCGGCAGGCCAGGCCAGCGATGTGCTGATCACGGTAAACGAAGTGAGAAAGATAAAAAAAGAACTATACGAAGTGGTGGCTTACCATAGCGGGCAGGATGTAGAAAAGATAGCCAGAGATTTCGACCGGGATTTCTGGATGACGGCATTGGAAGCCAAGGATTACGGTTTGGTAGATGAAGTGCTTCTTGTAAATCCTAAAAAGCAAAAGGATAAGTAACGGTGAGATGGGTATTCTACCTGGTTACTAATTACGGAAGTTTTTAATATGAATTGATCATATAATATATAATAATCAACGCAATGATGAATATACACAGTAAACGGAACAGATTTATTTCGGATGATGAGGATGCTCCGGAAATACCGGAGATACCCTCAATGGAAAAAATGTTCAGCGGCTGGCAGTTCGATAAGAAATTCATTGAACAACGCAAGATTTTTTTATGGGGTGGGGTAGACGACAAGAGCGCCAAGGACATTACTTCCCGCCTGCTATACCTCGATGCGATAGACCCGGGAAAGGAAATCACTTTTTACATTAACAGTCCCGGGGGTATTGTTACCAGTGGTATGGTGGTATACGATACGATGCAAATGATTAAGTCGCCTGTGGCTACAGTGTGTATGGGTATGGCGGCATCCATGGGCTCTTTGCTGCTGAGTGGCGGAAAAAAGGGCAAACGGTTCATATTTCCGCACGGCGAAGTAATGATCCACCAACCCAGTGGCGGCGGACAAGGTACATCGGCCGACCTGGAAATCATGGGAGAGCAAATACAAAAGATCAAAGAAATAAGCGCCAGGATACTCGCCGAAAATTGCGGGCAGACTTTTGAGAAGATTATGAAAGACTTTGACAGGGATCATTGGATGGGCGCAAAAGAATCTATTGAATATGGCATCGTGGATAAACTAATGGAAAAGTTATAACTCGCTTATAACCAGGTTATTAATAAGCCGCTTACAGAGAGCGGCTTTTTCACGCAGCGAAAATTGATATATGTATGCCTTATAAGGGCTGGATTTACGGAAAAGTTTCAGACTTTTGCAGTCTATCCTATCTCCTTTATCCCGAATCAGTACCTGCACCCGTATCCTTTGTTAGCCAAACAAATAAGCTGAAACCAAATTTTTTATTGTAATTAACATGGCTAAATCAATCTTACATTGTTCTTTTTGTGGAAGAAGCCGCGACGAAGTGAAAATTCTGATCGCGGGGCAGGAAGGACATATTTGCGAGAACTGCGTGGATCATGCCCGCGAAATCATTGAACAGGAATTGCTTTTAAAGCACGAATCATCGCATCCGCAATTTAAACTTAGCGTTAAAAAGCCTTTGGAGGTGAAAACCTTTTTGGATGAATACGTTATCGGGCAGGATGATGCCAAAAAAGTGCTGGCTGTTGCCGTATATAATCATTATAAGCGCTTGCAGCATAAAGCAGCCGATAACGAAGTAGAAATTGAGAAGAGTAATATTGTTATGGTAGGCGAAACAGGAACGGGAAAAACATTACTGGCAAAAACAATTGCAAGAATGTTGAATGTTCCTTTTGCCATTGTTGACGCCACAGTATTTACAGAAGCCGGGTATGTAGGTGAAGATGTTGAAAGCATTCTTACCCGCCTGCTGCAGGTTTGTAATTACGATGTGGCCGCCGCCGAAAAGGGTATCGTTTATATTGATGAGATTGATAAAATTGCACGCAAAAGCGACAACCCGTCCATTACCCGCGACGTAAGCGGCGAAGGGGTGCAACAGGGGTTATTGAAGTTGCTCGAAGGAACGGAAGTATTGGTGCCTCCGCAAGGCGGCAGAAAACATCCCGAGCAAAAGCTGATCAAGGTAAATACCCAGAACATTCTTTTTATATGCGGTGGCGCCTTTGATGGTATTGACCGGGTAATTGCCCGTCGCATTAATACCAATGCCATTGGGTTTAATGTAAATAAAGACCAGCAGGAATTCATGAAGAAGAACCTGCTTCGGTACATTAATGCGCAGGACCTGAAATCTTTTGGCCTGATACCCGAATTGCTGGGCCGTTTACCGGTGGTGACTTACTTAAATCCCCTGGATGCGGAAACCCTGCGATCTATTCTTACCGCACCCAAAAATGCCTTAATGAAACAATACACCCGGTTATTTGAACTGGAAGGCATTAAGTTAATTGTGGATGAGCCGGTACTCGATTTTATGGTGAATAAAGCGATGGAATACAAGCTGGGAGCGAGAGGCTTACGAAGCATTTGTGAAAACATCTTAACCGACGCCATGTTCGAGCTGCCTTCTTCGGCGGAAAAGCAGTTTCATCTTACACTCGATTACGCGCAGCATAAATTCGACAACAGCAAAATGAGTATGCTTAAGGTTGCCTGATAACAACCGCAAAATACGGACGACTTGAAATACACGATAAGCCTGGTTAAACTAACCGGGCTTATTCGTTAGGGAAGCAAGTTGTTTTTCAGCTTATCTTTACTTCTAAATTTAATAAGAAAGAGCGATGAAAGAATTAATTGACCGCCTTAAGGCAGAAGCCGGTTTAACCGAAGACCAGGCAATAAAAGCCATTACCCTGGTGAAAGATTTCGCCAAAGAAAAATTCCCATTGTTTTCCGGAGCTATAGAAAAGGTGTTTACGAAATATTCTCCTAAGGAAGATGAAGACTTCCTGGCATAAAAAACCTCCACTTTAACGTGGAGGTTTAGTTTTCTCATGTTGTGTAAGCCGGAATTTTAGGCGCGCAATACTTCTCTTGCTATTACAATTTTTTGTATTTCGCTGGTACCTTCGCCAATGGTGCACAGCTTACTGTCTCTATAGAATTTTTCAACCGGAAAATCCTTGGTGTAACCATATCCTCCAAAAATCTGTACCGCATCGCTCGCTATGCTCACCGCTATCTCACTTGCGTAATATTTAGCCATAGCCGCTTCCTTAGTCATTGCAAGGCCTTTGTTTTTTTTATCGGCAGCCTGTAATATTAGTAATTCGGCAGCCATAATGCTGGTGGCCATATCTGCCAGTTTAAACGATACCCCCTGGAAATTGGCTATAGGCTGATCAAACTGATGCCTTTCTTTGGCATATTGCAGCGCTGCCTCATAAGCGCCTTTTGCTATGCCCAGGGCCAGTGCAGCAATAGAAATCCGGCCTCCGTCGAGCACTTTCAGCGATTGCTTAAACCCATCTCCTACGGCCCCTAAGCGATTGGTATCCGGTATAATACAATTATCAAATATCATTTCAGCCGTTTCGCTGGCCCGCATGCCCAGCTTATTCTCTTTTTTGCCGCCGCTAAATCCGGGTGTTCCGCGCTCCACAATAAAAGCCGTAGCATTGTCCTTCGACCTTTTTTCGCCTGTTCGGGCGATTACCACAGCAATATCGCCCGATTTACCGTGCGTAATCCAGCATTTGGTACCATTCAATACCCAATTGTCTCCGTTTTTTACCGCAGTAGTTTGCATATTACCGGCATCGCTTCCGGTTCCGGCTTCTGTTAAACCCCAGGCTCCAACCCACTCAGCAGTTGCCAGCCGGGGAAGGTATTTTATTTTTTGTGCTTCATTCCCGAAAGCAAGAATATGCCCGGTGCAAAGCGAATTATGTGCAGCAAGACTTAATCCAATAGATCCACAAACTTTTGATACTTCTGCAATAATGGTAGCATATTCAATATATCCCAAGCCGGCGCCTCCATAGGCCTCAGGCACCAATACGCCCATCAAACCCAATTTCCCCATCTCTTTGAATACCTTAATAGGAAACTCCTGGTTTTCATCCCATTGCATTACATAGGGCAAAATATGCTGTTTTGCGAAATCACTCGTGGTTTGGGCGATTTGTAAGGTCAGTTCATCTGTTTCAAAATCCATACGGCTTTAAAGTTGAGCAAATGTAGAATAAATTTCCATGCTAACAAACGTTAGTAAATAATATAGGGAGCCCACTTTTCCAGTTGTTCACCGGTTACCAGGTGAATTTGCTTCAAGTCATCGGGCGATTGAAAATTACCATGTTGCCTGCGATATTGAATAACGGCGTTAGCTACCTGATATTTAATATAAGGGTGGGTTTTTAATTCCTCAAGGGAAATGGTATTAATATTTATCTTTTTTATGTTAGCCGGGTCGCACTGCAGTTTAGGGTTTATTTGTTGAAACACGGAGTCGGTTATGCCATAAACCTCCGAAAGCTGTTCGGTACTATAAAATCCTCCCAGTTTGGCCCTAAAGCTAATAATGCGGCTGGCAAGTTTGGCGCCTATGCCCGGCAGTTCAATAAAATCACTGGTATCGGCGGTATTGATATCGATCATCGACCCTGCAGGGTTATTGTTCGGGATAAATGGTTTGGGAGGCTCATTGTTAACCGGCTTTTTTTGTAACCGGTCATTTGCAATCCGCACATAAGGAATCAGCCTGTTGCAATCCGCTGTTTTTAACCCGTATATTTTCGTAAGATCTTTTGGTTGATAAAATCTGCCTCCTTTCGCCAGGTAATTTTGAATCGTTTGAACCGTTTTATTTGCAATGCCCAGCCGGTTCCATTCCGTAGCCGGTAGAGTGTTGGGATCAAAATAAAAGGTTTCAGCTTTTTCGGGTTTCGGTTGTATCGCTCCGGTTTGAGTGGCATATGCCGCTTCTATCAAACCTTCGCCGTCGGGTCCCTTTTCGGATTCCCGCAGTTGCGCTATTTCATTTTTAAAGCGCTCAAAACCTTTTTCATCGAAATGTTCTTCAGGAGTAAAAATGGCAGGTAAGAACCATACCGCGATCAACGCAACCAGCAACAACAAAATGCCATTGCGTTCTTTCTTGCTGAAATTGAAATATGCTTTCAACCGGTTAGCGTTCATATCTGGTGTGTATGCGTATGAAAGTTACGGAATAAAAGAAAGCGATACATCAAATTATTGCGGGTATTTGATGGTAACATTCAGGATTGCCCTGTTCTTTACCATTGTCGGAATAACCGCGCTTCAGCCGGTTTGTTATCCCTGCAATTCAATACTCAATTCATCATGAGCCAGTTGTATGCCTTTTGGTAATTCCTTGCTAATGTCTGCATGCTTGCCCAACTGGTGGCTGATGTGCGTAAAATAGGCCATGGGAATTTCCATGTCCTGTACTTCATATATGGCCTCATTTAAATTGTAATGTGAGATATGCTTTTCCTTCCTAAGGGCGTTAAGTACAATCACTTCACTGCCCTTAATCTTCTTCTTGCTGTTGTCTTCTATGCGATTGGCGTCGGTAATGTAGGTGAATTTGCCAAATCTAAAACCAAGCACCGGCATCTGCATATGCCAGACCAATATGGGTATAATCACAAGGTCATTAACCTGGAAGGGTTCAGTGCTAATGGTATTGAGGTGAATATTAGGCGCACCGGGATATTTTTTTTCGGTGAATGCGTAGGGAAACTCCCTGATGATCACTTCCAGCGTCATTTCATTGCCATAAATTTCCATTGGTTTTTGCATAAAATAATTAAAACCCCGTACATCGTCCAATCCCGCCACGTGATCCTTATGCGGATGGGTATAAATAACGGCATCAAGGCGTTTAATGCCTGCCCTTAACATCTGGTAGCGGAAATCGGGTCCCGAATCAACCACAATGTTCGTATGCCGGGATTGTACAAGAATGCTGGACCGCAGCCTTTTATCTTTTTTATCTGTTGAAGTACAAACGGGGCAGTCGCATCCTATCATGGGTACGCCACTGCTGGTGCCGGTTCCTAAAAAAGTGATTTTAATATCAGGATAACTCACATGCCAAAGCTAAAAGAAAATGTATAACAGGCAAATGGTAGTGTATAAATATCCGGTTAAAGCGTGTGGGTATTCCGGGAACAATAGCTGTTGTAACTATTATTCGTTCGCTGGCTTAGACATGAGCTCTTCGTATAATTTTTGCGATTCGTGGGTAAGCGCGTCAAACCCTATTTCCAGTTCGGGCAAAAGGTCGGCTAAAGTATTAATGCGCCCTTCGAGCGTAAGAAATTTGTTCAGCACTACTACTTTTCTTTGTTGCAATATGCAGTACCCGCTTTGAAAAGTGCCTCTTTCATAACGAACCACATAACCGGTTTCTTCCAGTATTGCTTCAATTTTATTTAAGGTAGTCTGGTTAAACTTCATTGAAAATGATTAGCTGCAAAGTTAAACTATACCATCAGCTTTAGGCGACTGCTTTTTTCCACAGTTGTGAATAGCTCAAAAGCAGCAGTTTTTTATTTACTTATTACCTTGATCTCTACGCGCCTGTTAGCCGTTTGCTGCGCCTCGTTCACTTCATCAACAAATAGTTTGCGGCTCGATCCGAAACCTCTGTACTGCATCCGGTTTGGGTCTATTCCGCTGCTTTTTAAAAAATCGTATACGAACTTGGCCCGTTGTACAGAAAGATCATGCGTACCCAGGTCAGCATCAAATCCATCGCCGCCTTTCCTTGCACAACATACATGTCCCTGTATTTCTATGTGAACCGTGGGGTTTTTCTTTAGTACAGCGGCCAATTCGTTGAGCACGGGCAGCGACCATTGTAAGGGGAAGTGGCGTCCGGCTATGAAATGAAGGTTCTTGAGTATCAGTTGATCTCCGGCTTTTGTGGTGGGGTCTTTAATAAAATCGGAGATGCTTTGCGATGGCGTTGTTGTTACAGGTGCTTCCGTTTGTGTGCTGTTTGCGCCGGTAGTTTTTGGAATGCTTTGAAGCACGATTTCCACCCGCCTGTTGAAAGACCGGTTCTCATCGGTATTATTTTCAACAAGAGGTTGCCTTTTACCCCAGCCTTTTAAATCGGTCAATATCCTGTCGGTAATACCTTTTGAATACAAATACTGTTTTACTGCGAATACTCTCGATAGGGAAAGGCTATCGTTATACCCATTATCGCCAATACTGTCGCAATGCCCCGATAAGGCAATGCCTTTAATGAACGCCCTTCGCAGTATGGCAGAGAAAAAGCTATCGATGGATTCCTTTGCGTTTACGGTAACGAATGATTTATTGTACTCAAAATGTACAAAAAGGGTGTCGGAATGCTGCCCCTTAACCGTACCGATAAAAAGGCAGTTAAGGGTTAGTAGAGCAAGAAAAAATCTCCGGCGCTTCAACATTTTATAATTATATGTCGAACCGATATGATGTACTCAGCCCATGCTACCTGGCCACGGGCATTTCATATCAGCGATTTTGGTTCTCCTTTCGTATTCTCGGATGCGTTATTTATTGGTCATTCTCACTACAGGCACAATCATTTCCTCTATGCTTATTCCCCCATGCTGAAATGTATTTTTATAGTAATTAGAATAATAGCTGTAATTATTAGGATAACAAAGGTAGCCATCTTCTTTTGCAAAAATAAAAGACGAATTAACCGTTGGAGAGGGGAGTCCGGCTTCTTTTGGGTCGCGAAAGGCAAGTACATCCCTGGGTTCATAATTAAGATTTCGCCCATGTTTATAACGCAGGTTGCTGGTGGTTTGCTTATCACCGATCACCTTATAAGCTGTGTTTACCCTCACACTGCCATGATCGGTAGCAACAATTAAAGTAAGGGGTTTGTCGGCAATTTTACGAAGCGCCTGGTGCAGGGGTGAATGTTCGAACCAACTGGCTGTCAGGCTCCGGTAGCTGCTTTCGTCGCTTGCCAGTTCTTTCAGCACTTCCATTTCGGTTCGTGCGTGACTCAGCATATCTACAAAATTGTAAACAATAACATTAATGTCGTTTTCCAGAAGATTGTGAATATTATCCACCAGCTTTTGCCCATCGTGGTGATTGACTACCTTGGTATACGAATATTTAAGGTCGTTCCTGGACAGCCGTTTCAACTGTGCTTGCAAAAAGGTTTCTTCGAACAGGTTCTTTCCCCCTTCTTCATCGTCGTTTTTCCACTCCTGGGGGAAACGTTTTTCGATGTCTAGTGGCATCATACCGGCAAAAATAGCATTGCGGCAATATTGGGTGGCTGTGGGTAAGATCGAATAAAATGTTTCTTCTTCCTGAACACGAAAACTTTCTGCGAAAATGGGTTGGATGGTTTTCCATTGATCGTAACGGAGGTTATCAATCAGTGCAACAAAGAGCGGCTTACCTTTTTCGATATGCGGTAATATTTTATGGCGCATTAATGTGTGGCTCATAATGGGCGCGTCGGCCGCTTTTGGGTTTACCCAGGAGGCATAATTCCTGCTCACAAATTTGAAGAACTCCGTATTGGCCTCATTTTTCTGCGACTGAAATACTTCCCGCATTTCCGGACTATCGCTTTTCTCCATTTCCAGTTCCCAGTACACTAATTTTTTATAAAGATCCATCCACTCGTTATAGTCGGGGTTACTGTTTAAAGCCATGAAAAGATTGCGAAACTCCTGCTGGTAGGCGCTGGTGGTTTTTTCGGCAACCAGCCTGCGGTTATCGATTATTTTTTTCAGACTTAATAAAACCTGGTTAGGATTAACCGGTTTGATCAGGTAATCGCTGATTTGCGAACCGATCGCATCATCCATCAGGTTCTCCGTTTCATTTTTTGTGATGAGCACTACCGGCAACTGCTGGTTAATTTCTTTTATCTTGGCTAAGGTTTCAAGTCCGGTAATGCCAGGCATCGTTTCATCGAGCAATACAACATCCACAACATTTTCTTTCACAAAGTCCAGTGCATCATACCCATTCGTAAGGGTCTGCACTTCATATCCTTTATTTTCAAGAAAGAGCTTCTGCGATTGCAGGCTTTCCATTTCATCATCAACCCATAATATTTTTGCCAGCGCCATCAATATTTATTTTTATGTTTAACTAATCAAATGTAGTTATTCATTTCCCCCTTTTTACCTTTGCGCCGGATCCTTTATTTTTTTAACATTTCATGCATGTCTTTCACCAAGATCATTAATGATCCGGTATACGGGTTTATTACCATCGACGATTCTTTGATATTTGAAATTATTGCGCATCCCTGGTACCAGCGGTTACGCCGTATTAAACAAATGGCATTGGCGCACCTGGTATACCCGGGCGCTGTACATACGCGGCTGCATCATTCTTTGGGCGCTTATCATTTGATGTGTAACGCTTTACTGGTACTAAAAAGTAAAGGAACGCCTGTCACCGATGAAGAAGAGAGAGGCGCTAAGATCGCGATTCTTTTACACGACCTCGGCCACGGCCCGTTTTCACATGCGTTAGAGAGCGTGCTCATGGAAAATGTTCATCATGAAGAAATTTCACTCCTGTTGATGAAGGAACTCAACCGCCGGTTCGATGGCCGGTTACAAACGGCCATTGATATTTTTACGAATGCCTATCCCAAAAAATTTTTACATCAACTCGTAAGCGGGCAATTGGATGTTGATCGTATGGATTACCTTACCCGCGACAGTTTTTTTACAGGGGTTAGCGAAGGGGTGATCGGATACGACCGCATTATAAAAATGCTCATTGTGCATAACGGGGAGCTAATGGTGGAAGAAAAAGCAATCTATTCCATTGAAAAATTTCTTGTAGCCCGGAGACTCATGTATTGGCAGGTTTACCTGCATAAAACCGTTCTGGCTGCGGAGATGATGCTGGTGAAGATACTGGAGAGAGCAAGACAAACAGGAATGGAAAATACCGATGGTTTATCGGAACGAACGTTAAAATTTTTCTTATTGCACCAGTACAAGGGTAGTATCGATGAACATCTTGATCAATTTTGCCAACTCGATGACACAGATGTAATAGCAGCGATAAAGAACTGGTGCTATCACCCGGATAAAGTACTGTCGCTGCTTTGCAACGGTATAATGAACCGTAATTTACTGAAAGTAAAATTACAAAGTACAGCCATCGCACCCGGAGAAGTGGCTATGGAAAAGGAAAGGATGATGGACCGGTTTGGGATCAGCGCGTCTGCCGCGTCCAGTCTTGTATTTACAGGGGAAGCGGAGAATCGCATCTACAATCCTTATAATGAGAAGATCAATATCCTTTTTAAGGACGGATCGGTTAAAGATATTTCACAGGTCGACAATGCGCTTATCCAACATAACCTTTCCGGCCCTGTTAAAAAATTTTACATTTGTTACTTCAAATAATGCTTTATGACATTCACAGCCGCCCAAATTGCGTTACTCATCAATGCGAAAATTGAAGGCAATGAGGAAGCCAGCGTTAGCTCGTTTAATAAAATAGAAGACGCCCGGAACGGGCAACTGGCTTTTTTGGCTAATCCTAAATATGAAGATTACCTGTATACCACACGGGCTTCCATTATTATAGTGAATGAATCGCTGGTTTTAAAAGGAAAAGTGCATGGAACCCTGTTAAGGGTGCCTGATGCCTATTCGGCTTTCGCTTCTTTATTATCTAAATACCAGGAAATGGTGTCGCAACAGTTGGTGGGTATTCAACAACCTTCTTATATAGCTCCCACGGCTAAACTGGGCGAAAATGTTTTTGTGGCAGCATTTGCATACATTGGCGAGAATGTGCGCATTGGAAACGGAGTTAAAATATATCCCAATGTTTACATTGGTGATAATGTAACGATAGGAGATGGATCTGTTATTCATCCATCCGTAAGTATATACCATCAATGTAAGCTGGGGAAAAAAGTGATCATACATGCCGGTACAGTTATTGGCGGGGATGGATTTGGTTTTGCTCCGCAGGCAGACGGAACGTTTAAAAAAGTTCCTCAGATAGGAAATGTGGAAGTGGAAGATAACGTAGAGATTGGAGCTAATGCGGCTATTGATCGCGCTACTATTGGATCAACAATAATCCGGTCGGGCGCTAAGCTGGATAACCTCATACAGGTAGCGCATAATGTTGAAGTGGGTAACGATACCGTAATTGCCGCGCAGGCGGGTGTGAGCGGGAGTACCAAAATTGGTAAAAATGTAATGATTGGAGGGCAAGCTGGTATTGTAGGGCATATTTTTATTGCAGACGGCGCTAAAATTAATGGACAAAGCGGGGTAAGTAAATCCATTAAACAGCCTAAAGCCGCGGTAACAGGGTCGCCTGCTTATGATTATACCAGCACCCTGCGTAGCCAGGCCATTACCCGTAAATTACCCGACTTCGAAAAGCGGATCCAGGAATTGGAACTTTTGGTAAAGCAGTTGATGGCTGAAAAGGTATAGCCTTCCAATCGGCGGATAATCACTACCATTCTCTTTGCTCCCGGCATTTATCGTTTTGCCCTAATTTAGAAGGGCTACCAAATAAGGGGACTTACAGCGCTACCATATTCCTTATCTTTGCGCATCAACAAACGAGCAATAATGGCCGCTAATTTTAACCCCGACAAACAACATACGCTTAAATCGGCAGTTGCAATTTCCGGAACAGGATTGCATACAGGTATAAATGTCGACATGGAATTAAAACCTGCAAATGCAGGCTTTGGCATACAATTTCAACGGATCGACCTGCCTGGCCAGCCTGTCATAAAAGCAGATTGTGATCTTGTATCCGATACCTCAAGAGGTACAACGCTTGAGGAAAATGGTGCAAGGGTTAGCACCGTAGAGCATATTCTTGCTGCCTTGGTAGGCACGGGTATTGATAATTGTTTGGTTGAAATAAACGGCCCGGAAATACCTATTATTGACGGAAGTTCTGCTCCTTTTGTAGAAATAATTGAAGAGGCAGGTATATTGGAACAGGAAGCCGCCAAGTTATGGTACACAATTGATTCCAATATTAGCTATTATGATGAGGAAAAAAGGGTAGATATGGTTGCTATGCCCTCTATAGAATACAAAATCACCACCTTAATTGATTTTAATAGCCCTGTTCTGGGAACGCAGCATGCGGGGTTAAAGCATTTGTCTGAGTTTACAAATGAAATCGCTCCCTGTCGCACGTTTTGTTTTTTGCATGAATTGGAAACCTTGTTGGATAATAACCTGATAAAGGGTGGCGATATTAACAATGCCATCGTAATAGTGGATAAACCAGTGACCGAAAAAGAGATGGAACACCTGGGAAAAGTGTTTGGCAAAAATAAAATGGAAGTTAAAAGTGGGGGCTACCTCAACAACCTGGAACTTCGGTTTCCCAACGAACCCGCAAGGCATAAACTCCTCGATATCGTCGGTGATCTTGCGTTAATCGGAACGCCCATCAAAGCACATATTATTGCCAATCGCCCGGGCCATTCCTCTAATGTGAGTTTTGCAAAAAAAATAAAACAGCACATCAAAAAAAATAAGCAAATGCTTGATGTGCCGGTTTACGACCCCAACCAGGTGCCGGTATATACCAGCCAGCAAATTGAAAAAACCTTACCACACCGCTACCCGTTTTTGCTGGTAGATAAGATCATCGAATTAACAGATACGCGGATTGTAGGCATCAAAAATGTAACCTTTAATGAGCCTTTTTTTACCGGGCATTTCCCGGGTAACCCCGTAATGCCTGCGGTGCTTCAGATTGAAGCTTTGGCGCAAACAGGTGGTATACTGGCCATCAATTCACTTCCTCCCGGCGATTACGATACCTATTTTGTTAAAATGGACGATGCGAGGTTCAGGCTTAAAGTCTTACCTGGCGACACCATGATACTTAAAATGGAGTTATCGGCGCCCATACGCAGGGGTATGTGTGAGATGCGCGGAACCGTATATGTAGGAAATAAAATAGCCGCTGAAGCTACCTTAATGGCGCAATTGGTGAAACGGTAGCGCAATAAGGACGTATTTCAACTTTTCGTTCCCTACTTCATTTTCCGGTGGGTGAGACACCGACCGGTAGCGGGCTCTGCAGGCGGGTGTCACCAACCTCCTGCGAAAATTTGAAATGCACGCCCCGTAATATTATCTTTTCCTTACTTTTGCTCACGTCAGGAAAAGGCCTGACGTTTTTTATATATGGTAAGTGCTACCGGACAATACCAAACAAGAAATAATCATCCATGATTCATCCCCATACTTATATTCATCCCAATGCCAAGCTGGCTACTAATGTAAAGGTTGATCCTTTTACAGTAATTCATCATAATGTTGAGGTAGGGGAAGGTACCTGGATAGGCAGCAACGTAACAATAATGGAAGGGGCACGCATAGGTAAGAACTGTCGTATTTTTCCGGGCGCGGTGATCTCCGCCATTCCCCAGGATTTAAAGTTTGAAGGCGAGGATTCGTTGGTAGAGATTGGCAATAACACTACCATTCGAGAGTTTGTTACGGTGAACCGGGGAACGAAAGAACGGGGTAAAACAACAGTAGGCAATAACTGCCTGCTACAGGCCTACAGCCATATTGCCCACGATTGCGTTATTGGCAATAACTGTATTATTACTAACAATACGCAAATGGCCGGTCATGTAATGATGGGCGACTGGTCTATTATAGGAGGAATGTGTGCGGTACACCAGTTTGTAAAAATTGGTGCGCACTCTTACATTGGCGGCGGTTCGCTTGTGGGCAAAGATGTGCCTCCTTATATAAAAGCCGCTCGCCAGCCGTTAAGTTATGCGGGTGTAAATTCAATCGGCTTAAAAAGAAGGGGTTTCACGGTAGATAAGATTAACCATATACTCGACATTTACAGAACGATATACAATAAGGGTTTAAACACATCCCAGGCAGTAGAGATATTGGAAGAAGAGTTTCCGGCTACAGATGAACGGGATGAAATTGTAACGTTTATCCGCGAAAGCGGGCGCGGAATCATTAAACGCTACACCAAAAACAGCGTGGATGACGATATCGCTGACTAATACCGGCAAACGCTTCAACCGGGATTGGATATTCCGGCATCTCAATTTTCAATTCTCCTCCGGCACATCATATGCCATTACAGGTTCCAACGGATCAGGAAAATCAACGCTGCTACAGGTAATAGCCGGAGCACTTTCGCCCAATGAAGGAAAAGTGACCTACCAGGACGAAAGCGCTAAGGCTCCGGTTGAAGAGGAAAACGTGTACCGGCATTTATCTATTGCGGCGCCTTATCTTGAGCTGGTAGAAGAAATGACTTTGCAGGAGTTTTTGCATTTTCACCAGCAGTTTAAGCCTTTAATATCCTCCGTAACCATTCCCCATATTATCGAAATTACCGGATTGGAGAAAGCGGCTCACAAACAGATCCGGTATTTCAGCAGCGGCATGAAGCAGCGGCTAAAATTAGCGCAATGCATCTTTTCCAACACGCCTGTGTTATTGCTCGATGAGCCCTGTACCAACCTCGATGCTGAAGGCATCGCGTTATACCACCGGTTGATTACTGCTTACTGCAAAAACCGGCTGGTAATAGTGAGCAGCAACGACAAAGCAGAATACAGTTTTTGTTCGCAACAGTTGCAGATGAACGATTATAAGTGATTTACATTTAAAATGCACCTGCTATCTTCTGCTGGCAATCAATAAATTTAAGTCGGTATATTTTAGATTAAAGCGCTGGCTGAGGTAAATATTCGTTAGTGCGCCTTTAAATAGGTAGATTCCGCTACGGATATTAAATTTATGCCAAACTAATTTTTCAAGCCCCCCTTCATCACCAATTTCAAGCAACAAAGGCATCAGTACATTGCTGATGGCCTGCGATGCCGTACGCGCAAATCCGGAAGGGATGTTGGGTACGCAATAATGAATAACGCCGTGTTTAAGAAAAACAGGACTTTCGTGCGATGTAATTTCCGAAGTCTCAAAACAGCCACCCCGGTCAATACATACATCGAGTATCACACTTCCGGCCCGCATGGCCGAAACCATCTCTTCCGATGCAACAATAGGGGTGCGCCCACCAAAGGAGGAAAGGGCGCCAACGGCCACATCGCAGGTTTTTAACTGTTTGGCCAGAATTTTGGGTTCAATTACAGAGGTCCACATTCTCACACCAATATTGCCCTGCATGCGTTTCAGCTTATAGATGTTATTATCAAAAACCTTTACGCTGCTGCCCATGGCCAGCGCGGTTCTTGCTGCATACTCCCCTACAATGCCGGCGCCAATAATAACCACCTTGGTGGGTGGAATGCCGGAGATGCCACCCAGCAGCATTCCTTTACCATTGTTAGCGTTGCTTAAATAATTGCCGGCCAGCAACATCACCGCACTCCCCGCTATTTCACTCATGCTGCGAACAATGGGGTTATGTCCCGAATCATCTTTGAAGTTCTCAAACGAAAGCGCAGTAATCCGTTTCTCCATCATGCACTGTAAAATTTCCGTTTTCATTACAGGCAGGTGAATAGGAGAAATAATGGTTTGGTCTGGCCTTAGTAAATGGGTTTCCTCCTCGTTTACCGGGGCCGATTTCATAATAAGGTCGCACTGAAAGATTTCTTTTTTATGATAAGCGATTTTGGCGCCGGCATCGCTATAATCTTTTTCGGAAAAATGCGCACCCTCGCCGGCACGGTGTTCAACCACAACCCGGTGCCCGTTATTGGTTAATACATTGATCGCATCGGGGGTTAGCGCTATCCGGTTTTCCTGGAAAGAATTTTCTTTTGGAATCCCGATTAACAGTTGCGCTTCCCGTGGCTTAATGTCTAATGTTTCTTCTAATGTTTCGTAGCTGAATGATGTACCTACAAATGGCTTTTCTGCCGGCATACTGTGGAAAGGTTTGAGCGAACAATTTACTAAAAATTTACCGGCTAAACTCAATTTTCAATATTCGCGTGTGGTTATTTACCGGATGCATGTAAACGTGTACCGCATTTTCGGGCAAAAGCGCAGGTGTTTTTTCCGGCCATTCCACAAAACAAATGTTCCCCGAATAAAAACAATCTTCGATGCCTGCATTTACAGCTTCTTCTTCATCCTTTAAGCGATACAGGTCAATGTGGAAAATGCGACCCAAAACTCCATCCTCTGTATAAGTATATTCGTTGATTAATGAAAAAGTAGGGCTGCTGATATGGCTGGTTACCCCTTTGGCGGTGCACAGAGCAGTGATGAAAGTGGTTTTCCCGGCGCCCATTTCACCATGAAAGGCAAATACAGTTCCCT
>CAYMKT010000041.1:16836-26756 GCA_964391065.1 uncultured Terrimonas sp.
ATGAAAGTGGTTTTCCCGGCGCCCATTTCACCATGAAAGGCAAATACAGTTCCCTTTACCTGCTGCCAGAAGGAGCGGGCGCATTGTTGAATATTTTCCAGCTTTACTTCAATTTCCATAAGCATGTAAACCGCTTTAAACAGGTGGTTCTTTTCTTTCCCTGGCCTGCACGTCTTCATCAATACTTGTTACTCCACCGGAAATAGCGAATTTCATGGCTTCGGCAGAGCTGATATCTGTCAGTATTCTCACCCGGTCCCTTTTTACAAAATATAAATGGCCTGCAAAGGCGTACGACTGTGGGACATATACCGCTACAAATTCGTGGAGTCCGAATTCGCTCACTTCCTGTTGCGTTATAAAGCCAATCCGCCATACGTCTGCCGCCTCAATGGACACCAACACCGATTTATCGAATTTTCTCTTATTACCGGCGAATGCTTCAAAAAAATCCTTTAAGGTGGAATAAATGATTTTTATGCCCGGGGTTTTTTGCAGGATATTGTCAAATAATTCCACCAGTTTTCCTACAACAAAGGAGGAGGAAACATATCCCACCAGCAGGATAATGAGGATCGCTACAATAAATCCCATCCCCGGCAGGTAAAAAGTTGATAATTGAGGGAAAAACCGTTCTATAATATCCGGCAAAATCCTGTCTACAAAATTAAAAAGAGATGTTAATGCCCAGATGGTTATTACTATGGGGGCGAGGATAATAAGCCCCTGTAAAAAAATCTGTAACAAGCCCTTTACCCAGTTTTTTGCACTCATTATTTGTAGTTGAGACTGTAAAATTAACGGGAAGCAGGTACTATCCAAATAGTTTAGGTGTGATGCAGCCGGCCTAACCATAAAATCTCCTGTTTCATTTCACCATTCCTTGCAAATTGATCCACCCTTTTTGCTGTAAGCGCCATCCCTTTTTTTAACCGCCCATAAAGAAATTTAAAGAAAAGAAATGGAAACTTTGGTAACAAAAAAAGTTTCCATAGTTTTGCGCGAGATTTTGAAGCTATGGAGATACAGGAAAGAATTGCGCGAAAGGCGCACGATTTGTTTTTGAAATATGGCATTCGGAGTATAAGTATGGACGAAATTGCCACGCAGCTTGGCATCAGCAAGAAGACGATTTACCAGTTTTATGCCGATAAAGATGCCCTTGTTGACAGTGTAATTGACATCGTTGTAAACGCCAATGCACAGGAATGTTCGATGCAGCGGGAAACCAGCGAAAACCCGGTTCATGAAATATTTGTGGCGATGGATATGGTGCAGGAAATGTTAAGCACGATGAATCCTACCATTGTGTACGACCTGCAGAAATATCACCCGGCAGCTCACGAAAAGCTGAATAACCATAAGAACAAATTTTTGTACAAACAGATAAAGGAAAATCTTGAGAAAGGTATAGAGATGCAGCTATACCGTTCCGACATTAATACCGAAATGATTGCACGGTTCAGAATTGCCACCGTATTCCTTTTATTCAACACCGACAGCTTCCCCTTAGGAAAGTTTAACATCACCGCCATAATGGAAGAAGTTACCATTCATTTTTTGTATGGGCTAACCACTCCCAAAGGGCAGAAACTTATCCAGAAATATCAACTACAAAGACAAAACAATCCTATATGAATTTCAAAGATTGGAAATTGACAAAGTGGGGAGTTATGGTTTGTGCTATGTTATGCGGCGCCGCCCTGCATGCACAACCAGATACTGGCGCCGTACACGCATTGTCCCTGCAACAAACAATAGATTATTCCAGGAACAATAATGTGCAGGTAAAAAATGCGCTCATTGATATTCAGGTTCAGCGCGAAGTAAACCGGGAGATAACCGGCATGGCCTATCCGCAGATTTACGGCAGCGTACTCACTACTTATAATCCTGCGGTAGCCACACAGGTCATTCCCAACTTTATTTCCCCGGCTACTTACCAGGTACTCATCGATGAAGGGGTAAAGGATGGTAATGGTAATCCTATAACCATGCCTTCCGACTTTGATTATATATCTGCTCAGTTCGGAACCAAGTATAATGTATCGGTGGGGTTTTCGTTAAGCCAGATCATTTTTGATGGGCAGGTTTTTGTGGGGTTGCAGGCGAGAAATGCGCTTATCGACTTCTCCACGAAGCAAGCGGAAATTACAGAAGAAAATATCAGGGCAAATATCGCCAAAGTGTATTACCAGCTTGTAGCCAGTAAAACACAAATAGAGTTACTGGATGCAAATATTGAACTGCTTGAGAAATTACAGCACGATACCCGTATCATGTTTAACAACGGCTTTGCCGAACACCTCGATATTGACAAACTATCCGTTCAGATTGCCAATCTTCAAACGGAGAAGATAGCGGCGCTAACACGGATCCGCAATGGGTACATGGGATTGAAAGTGCTGATCGGTATGCCGGTTAAAGATTCGCTTGCACTTACTGATTCAATAAGCAGCGACCAGATCAAAGATGGTATACTTGATATCGGAGACTTTGATTATTCGAAGCGGCGCGATTTTCAATATGCTGAGCTTGGGGTGGAACTGAAAGAGTATAATTTACGCCGTTACAAACTGTCTAAACTTCCCACGCTGTCGCTTAATGGCTATTATAATAAAAGTGCACAACGTAATGCTTTTAATTTCGTGCATGGCGGTTCATGGTTCAATATTTCTGCTATTACCCTGCAATTACAGGTACCCATATTTGTAGGGTTTGCCGCAAATGCCAGGATTGCACAGGCTAACCTCGCGCTGCAGCAAACCATTAATCAGCGTGAAAATTTGAAGAACAACATTAACAACGAAATTGATATTGCCCGGAATAATTTCAACACTGCCATTCTCACACTGGACTACCAGGAAAAGAATATGGAACTGGCCGAAAATGTATTTGAACAAACCAGAAAGAAATTTGAGGCGGGAACGGGTAATAATACCGAAATCATCCAGGCGCAAACGGATATGAAGGCGGCACAAACCAATTATATTAATGCGCTCTACGTTGCCATTATAGCAAAAGTGGATTATATAAAGGCAACCGGCAGACTGTAACTATTTTGTATCAAACAATTCGAATGACTTATAAAAACAAGCATATGCAACAGGTATTAAAAACTGCTTCTGTTATAACTGCAATGGTAGTGCTGGCGGCATGCGGCGGAACAAGCATCAAAGAGGTTGACAATAAGCCGCTGGCAGCAAAAAAAATGGAGCTGGAGAAATTGAAAGCCGAGCAAAAGGCGCTGAACGATAAAGTGGTATCGCTCGAGGAAGAGATCATCAAGCTTGACCCTTCATCCAAAAAAGAAAATGCGAAACTGGTAGCCATCAGCCCGCTTGTTACCGGGAGCTTTACGCATTATATTGACCTGCAGGGACACCTTGATGCGAATAACATTGCTTATGTGGCACCGCGGGGACAGGGAGGAGTGGTAAAAGCAGTATATGTGAAGCAAGGCGATCAGGTAAAAAAGGGACAATTGCTGCTGAAATTAGATGATGCGATAGCTCAAACGCAGCTTGATCAGTTAAATACCCAACTGTCTTACGCAAAAGATCTTTTACAGCGGCAGCAGAATTTGTGGGATCAGAACATAGGCACAGAAGTACAGTTGCTGAGCGCCAAAAATAACGTAATCAATATCGAAAAACAGATTGCCACAGCTAAGGAGCAGTCTTCTTTCTCTAATGTGTATGCGGTAATGACCGGCGTGGCGGAAACGGTAAACATTAAAGTAGGTGAACTTTTTATGGGTGGCCAGCAAATCCGCATTGTGAATACCAACGACCTCAAAGTAGTGGCGCAGGTGCCTGAAAATTACGTGGAAAGTGTGCATGTAGGCAGCCCCATAGTAGTGAAACTACCTGAATCAAATGATAAGACCATTACCACTAAGGTATCGGTTGCCGGTAAATTGATTGACCCCAATAGCCGTTCTTTTTACATTGAAGCGAAAATGCCCGCCGACAAGTCGTTGAGACCTAACCAGATCGCGCTGGTAAAAATTCAGGACTATACCGCTAAAGAAGTCATTACCGCTTCGGTAAATACTTTACAGAATGATGATAAAGGAAAGTTTATTATGGTAGCAGAACAGGAGAATGGCAAGTGGGTAGCCCGCAAAAAGCCGGTTACTATTGGACTTTTGTATGGCGATAAGGTTGAAATAAAAGAAGGGCTGCAAGCCGGTGAACAGCTCATAACCGACGGCTTCCAGGGCTTGTACGACGGACAGCCCATTACAACAACAGTGCTTTAAACAATAAGCCAAAACCGGCAGCTTTATTTTTTGTTGATACACGACAATACCATACTATGAGTGTTTTAGAAAATCTGACAGGTAAATTCAAGCAGTTTGGGCCCACTACCTGGAGTATTAAAAATAAAACGTCTATTTACCTCATGATGCTCTTCGTGAGCCTGATGGGGATCGTTCAGTTTGTTACCCTGCCCAAGGAGCAGTTTCCGGATGTGGTTATTCCAACTGTATACATACAAACCATATATGTAGGAAACTCTCCTAAGGATATAGAAAACCTGGTAACGCAGCCCATTGAGAAACAAATCAAGGCTATTACGGGAATTAAGATCCAGAAAACAACCAGCACTTCTGTGCAGGACTATTCTGCTATTATCGTAGAATTTAAGACAGATGTAGACATCGATGTAGCGGTGCAGAAGGTGAAGGATGCCGTTGATAAGGCTAAGAAAGACCTGCCAACAGACCTTACCGAAGAGCCAACTGTAATGGAGGTGAGTTTATCGGAAATCCCTATCATGTATGTAAACATGAGTGGCGACTATGATAATATGAAGCTGAAAAAATACGCCGATGATCTGCAGGATAAATTAGAAGAATTATCGCAGATCACACGCGTGGATATTGTGGGCGCGCCGGAACGCGAGTTCCAGATCAATGTAGATAATTACCGGATGCGCAGCGCTAATATCACCTTCGATGATATTGCCAACGCGGTATCCCGCGAAAACATGGATATTTCGGGTGGCTTGCTGGAAGTGGGTAATACCAAAAGAACAATACAGCTTAAAGGTCAGTTCCGCTCCGCCGCAGATATTGAAAGAGTGGTAGTAAGGAGTCCAACAGGAGCTTCTATTTACCTGAAGGATATTGCAACTATCGTAGACACTACCAAGGAACGGGAGAGTTACGCCCGGCTCGATGGCAAAAATGTTATTACCCTCAATATCGTTAAACGCTCGGGGGAAAATCTTATTGAAACAGCCGAAGATGTAAAAAAAGTGGTGAAGGAAATGCAGGATTCTCAATTTCCAAAAGACCTCCAGATTGTAATGACGGGTGATCAAAGCAAGAATGCCAAACATTCTTTTGATGAACTTGTCAATTCCATTGTCATTGGTTTTATACTCGTGTTGATTATCCTTATGTTTTTTATGGGGGTTACCAATGCGTTTTTTGTGGCGCTTTCTGTTCCGCTGAGTATGTTTGTGGCCTTCCTGTTTTTACCTGTGGCAGATATTATAATCGGGGCAAATGTTACGTTAAACTTTATGGTGCTGTTTGCCCTGTTGTTCGGATTGGGTATTATAGTAGATGACGCCATAGTGGTGATAGAGAATACCCACAGGATTTTTGTGCAGGGCAAGGGTAAAATAAGCGCTGAAAAATCGGCCATGGTTGCGGCAGGTGAAGTATTTATTCCCGTATTATCGGGAACGCTTACTACGCTGGCGCCGTTTTTCCCATTGTTATTTTGGCCGGGCATCATTGGTAAATTCATGATTTATCTTCCGGTGATGCTGATTTTCACGCTAACGGCTTCACTGATTGTAGCGTTTATTATGAACCCTGTATTTGCAGTGGATTTCATGAATCATCCCGAAGGGGAAGAAAAGCAAAAGAAGTCGGCCATATTTCGAAAACCTATGTTTTGGGTTGCGATTGCCGCAGGCATTGTACTGGATCTTACAGGGTACACCTTTTTAGGAAATATCATCCTGCTCCTGATGTTGCTGATCGTTCTGAATAAATACGTAATCGACGACGTTATTCATGCGTTTCAAAACCGGGTGCTGCCGTGGATTATGGGACATTACGAGTCTTTGCTGCGTTGGGCGTTAAAAGGCTGGAGGCCTGTACACCTGTTGTTTGGCACTATCGCTTTGTTGATCGCAAGTTTTATGATTTTTGGTGCGGCAGTTAATAGTCAGCGGGTTCCCATCGTATTCTTCCCCAAAGCAGATCCTAACTTTATTTATGTGTACCTGAAACTGCCGGTAGGTACCGATGTTGACTATACGGATTCGATTACCCGTAACCTGGAAAACCGTGTGTACAAAGTACTGGGTATGGAAAATGGGAAAAAGAACCCGATTGTAGAAAGCGTGATCTCAAACGTAGCGGTTGGCGCCAGCGATCCTTCGAGCGGCGACAGAAGTACCAGGCCTGAATTAGGAAGAGTACAGGTTTCTTTTGTTGAGTTTGAAAAACGGCATGGGGCATCTACTTCTGCCATACTGGATTCCATACGCAGTGCCATAAAAGGTATTCCGGGTGCGGAAATTTCGGTAGACCAGGAATCGAGCGGACCACCAACCGATCCACCCATTAACATAGAAATTGCCAGTGAGGATTTTGACAAGCTTATTAAAACAGGGGTAGGATTAAAGAATTACCTCGACTCTATACAGGTGCCTGGTGTGGAAGAACTGAAGATGGATGTAGATCTCACCAACCCTGAAATTAGTTTAACGGTGAACCGCGAACGTGCATTGATTGAAGGCGTTTCTTCGGCACAAATCGGCATGGCTATACGCACAGCTTTATTCGGACGTGAAGTGTCGAAGATAAAGGATGGGGAGGATGAATACAAAATACAGTTACGCAATAAAGAGGTACAACGAAACAAACTTTCCGACCTGCTGAACATGAATATCACTTTTCGGGATATGGCAAGCGGGGGCGCTATCAAAAATGTGCCTATCAGCTCCCTTGTAACGGTAGATTATACCAGCACTTTGGGTAGCGTAAAAAGGAAAGATCAGAAGCGCGTAATTACGCTCCGTTCCAATGTGCTTACCTCGCAGGGATACACACCTACTGCTGTGAATCAGCAACTCAAAAATTATATTGATGCTTTCACCGGAAAGTCGGATGGTGTGGTAATAAAACAAACCGGTGAGGGTGAACAGCAGGCCGAAACGGGGGCGTTTTTGTTGAAAGCAATGATCATCGCATTAATGCTCATCTTATTTATTTTAGTGCTGCAGTTTAACTCGGTGAGCAAATCCGTGATCATCTTAACGGAAATTATCTTCAGCATTATAGGTGTGTTGTTAGGGTTTAGTTTAACAGGAATGGAAGTGTCGGTAGCCTTTACCGGGTTGGGAATTGTGGGATTAGCGGGTATCGTGGTGAAGAATGGCATATTAGTGATTGAGTTTGCCGATGAACTCCGGAGCCGTGGATTAAAAACAAGAGAAGCGGTGATAGAAGCGGGTAAAACACGTATAATCCCTGTGTTGCTAACAGCATTGGCGGCGATCTTTGGATTAATACCGCTGGCAGTAGGATTTAATATCGACTTCGTGGGCTTATTCTCCAGTTTTGAGCCCCATATTTTCTTTGGTGGAGATAGCGCCCGTTTCTGGAAACCATTGGCATGGACCATTATTTTTGGATTGATCTTCGCCTTTTTTATGACGTTGATTATAGTGCCAAGCATGTATTTGATAGCAGAACGTTTGAAAAGGCCCATGCGCAGGGATTTTGGTGGAAAATGGATTTCCATGATGGGCATACCGCCGTTAACGTTCATATTCCTAATCGTTTTAGTGCCCATTACCATGGTAAAACACTTTATGGATAATGCCCGCAGAAGAAGGAAACTGGCAGGGGTAAAAACGGTGAATGAAAAATGGATCAGGAGCTGGTTTTAGAATAGTCAATAATGAGTGTGTTCAATGCACATTGAAAATAAAAAGCCTCCTGAGTTTTCGGGAGGCTTTTATTAGTAAGATTATTCCTTCATCATAAAAAAAGATCGGTATACAATTTTGCTCCCGGCACAACGCTGTATTGGTCTAAGTTGGTAATGCCTTCTTCTGCCATTACTTCTTCATCGATAAAAAAATTACCGGTGCACTTGTCCGATGGTCGCGATAAGATAAAATAAGCCGCATCACTAACGATTTCGGGAGTGCGGCTCATATTCATTAATGTATCTCCACCCAACAGGTTTTGCACTGCTGCTGTTGCAATGGTTGTTCGCGGCCATAGTGCATTAACGGCAATTTTATCTTTTTTTAGTTCTTCCGCCAACCCCAGGGCAATCATACTCATATTGTATTTGCTCAGGGTGTATGCCAAATGACTGGCAAACCATTTCGGCTGCATATTAACAGGCGGAGAAAGATTTAAAATGTGCGGGTTGCTTCCTTTGCGCAGATGCGGTATACAGGCCTGGCTTACGAAAAAAGTGCCGCGTACATTAATATCATGCATCAGGTCAAAACGTTTGGGATCTGTTTTTTCGGTTGGCGTCAGGGATATAGCCGAAGCATTATTGATTAGCATGTCGATTCCTCCAAACACCTCGATGGTTTTATTTACCGCATTGGCAATCTGTTCTTCAAACCTGATGTCGCATTGCACAGGCAAGGCTTCTCCACCGGCCTCTACTATTTCTTTTGCCGCGGAAAAAATGGTTCCACCCAGTTTGGGATTTTCTTCTACAGATTTCGCGGCAATCACTACCTGGGCCCCTTCCTTAGCGAGCCGCAGCGCGATGGCTTTGCCAATACCCCTGCTTCCGCCAGTAATAAAAACTGTTTTTCCTTTAAATGACATAGCGTATTATTTTAGTGTAAGCTAATAGAATTTCGTTGAAGCCGGCGTGTATTTTTTATGCCAGTTGATTCGGTTGCATTGATTTTAGATTGCCTGAACGGGTGAAAATACGGAATAGCTGAGTATGCAATATGAAGCAGCATTAAAGCGAAAGAATGTGATCATAATAATTCCCTGGCCGGGTCCCAGAATACTTCTTCAAAATTTACAATAGTATCGTTCTTAATCTTAATTCCTTCGCTTTTTAATAGATCGGCCATCAATGTAGGTGTAGGAAAATGATGCCTGCCGGTGAGCATGCCATTTCTGTTTACCACACGATGGGCCGGTACCGACGGATGAGCAGTACCTGCGGCATTCATTGCCCAGCCTACCATACGGGCAGATAGTTTGGTGCCGGCGTATTCCGCTATGGCGCCGTAGGAGGTAGCGCGTCCCCAGGGGATCAATCGTACAATATCATATACCGTTTCAAAGAAAGAATCCTTTCTTTTTTGGGTTGCTTTTTGGGTAGCTTTTGTTTTTGATTCCGCAATTTTTGATTTGGGTTTCATGTTGTGACTTTATGGTTTAAATCTGCCTGTCTGTCGCGCCGGGGTCTTCATCGAAAAGGTTTTGCGCCGGGACATGAGACCCCTGCGATAGCGAAATTAAATTGCGTTATAATGCACAGGCGTAAAATGTTTAATAATATTTAGCTCATAATAGGAAGCGCTGCTGTGTTCATAGTCGGTATAGTCATTCACTAATTTCCATTTTCCATTGAGTTTTGCCGGGGTCTCACCCAACGCCTGTTATCTTTGCTGTGAAGACCCCGTCGCGACAGGATGCATCTGTCGCGCTGGGGTCTTCATCGAAGGGTTTGCGCCGGCCCATGAGACCCCTGCGATAGTGAATTTAGATGGCGTTGTAATGCAAAGGCGTATAATGCTTATTGATGTTTAACCCATATTACGAGGTTAGGGTTTCGCCGGGGTCTCATCCAACGCCTGTTATCTTTGTTGTGACTCCGTCGCCACAGGAATGGTCGGCTCCCGCATCAATTCTTTTAATTGCTCGTCTTTTCCCACCGGCAATTCTACGGGTA
>CAYMKT010000042.1:0-2341 GCA_964391065.1 uncultured Terrimonas sp.
TGCAAGCAACTTTACCCCTTGCTTAATTAAAACTCCAACCAACAGTAAATCCTCTGCATTGACGCCGGATTGATACGCGGTTCCTGAAGAACTAAACCTTTGCTGGTTTGCAACATTTAATGCTTCTGAAATCAAATTTCGTGCTGCATTCTCCGAAAGACCTGAACTTAAGAATTGACCCAGTCTCGTGTTAGCAATGTTAGCTTTTTCCTCGCCGCTCCAGTTTTTTTGAATGCCCGTTGAGCCATACATATCTGCATAACCGGCAAGGTCTGCAGCTATGGTTCGTATAGTTTTAGCATAGTCCTTCGACTCGTACCAACCGGATTTGGTTCCATATTCTTTTGATCCGCCATGCCAAATCCAGTCTTTTGTTTTTCTTTCTACAAAAAATCCTTTGGTGCTCGGAACATCTGCAGAAGTTGTCTCCACCTGGTGTTCAACAGTGCCATCGTTTGTGGGCTTTTCCTCCAGTCCATCTAAATCCGTTGCCCAAATTGGTTTATTTCCCGCAAACTGGTAAGGGGTATACCAGGGATATTCACCCGTTAACGGATCCACGCTCAAAAACTTACCCAACCGGGTGTCGTAAATCCGCATGCCATAGTCCTGCTGGTTGCCCTGGCCTTTTACTTCATTATCATTTTCCTTGCCATTAAATCCATACCGATATTTGCCGGCATCGAATTTTCTGCCCGGCATCTGCATGCCAAAGGGATAATAATCCTGGGCGGAGCTAATATCGGCAGTGTAATAGTCAACAATGCCATCGTTGTTTTCGTCAATCCCCGTTTTTTTATCACTTACCGTTACCAGCACATTGCCGAGGTGGTTACCCAATTCAAAGAACTTTCTGCCTCTTTCAAAAATAACTAAACTACCGCTATTTCCACTGCCCATATTTACAACCGGAGGTGGCGATTGGGAGAGGTCCTTATCGGGGTTGTATATTCCAAAACGGCTACTGCCATAAAGCTGTTGTTCACTCAGGAACAATTTGTTATCGGTGCTCTTTACACTGTATACCGCCATGGTATTTCCCGTAGCATCTCTTATATACAGGGTAGTGGTAGTGGTAGCGCTTCTGCCGGAAGCAGTGAGCTTTTTTGATATCCTGTTGCCTGCTGCATCGTAATTATAGGCGATCGTTTGACCATTGGTTTTGGTAATGGCTTCAATTTTGTCATATACCGTCCAGCTAATGTTGCTTATACCTTCGGCATTGTCTTTTATCATATTTCCAATGGCATCGTATTTATAATTGCCCGGCTGCTGATCGTCGATATCTTCGGCATAATTGGTTGCAGCCACCTGATCAGTAACATGATCCAGCTTATTGCTCCCCGGCAGGTAATGATACTGCAGGTCATCCATCGCCAGGGTTGAACCAAAACCATTGCGGTTGTAAGTAATAATATTACCATTGGCATCATAACTGATCCGTTCTTTATATTCCTGCGTGGCGGTAAGTCCATTGTCCCATAAATTGTTGCCGGTGGAATTGCCTTTATACATATCCATACCGGTAATGCGGTTCAATTGGTCGTACTGGTAATTGTATAAAACCGGATTGTTCAGCTTGCCGATATGCACAGCCATGCTGCTGACATTTCCATTGTACAATGGTTTATAAGCATTGGCCGATTGTAATGCTGTGTTCAGTCCGCTATACGCATTCGGTGCGTTGATGGCTTTATAATCGTTGCCGTAATAGTGCAGGCTGAAACTGTATGCATCTCTTGCCACGGGTCCGTCCTCCACACCGGCACCATTAACTGCCTTGAGCCAGCCCTGGAGGGTGTAGGCATAATCCATAGCCTGTACCTGGTTTTCGCCAATAATGGCACGGCTCAACGGGCCATGTTTATAATAGCTATAGTGCGCTTCGTGTTCCCAATGCACTTCGTTGGCGCTCGTAAACACATCGGTAAGGCGATTTTCGCCATCGTAGCGGTATTGGTGATAAAAGGCATCTGGCTGTGCAATGAACATTTGAGTGGCTGCATCATATAGCCGTGGCTGGTAGCTTACGGCATTTACTTTACCGCTGACCAGGTCGTATTGATAGGCGATGCGTTTATAGCGGTTGCCATGCTGTGCCAATACACCCGTTTCGCCATAATCCTGCAGCAGGGTATCCACATTGCCATGTATATCGTAATGGTAAAAAGCCGCATAATCGTATATAGCCAGTTGACCGCTTTTACTGAATACGGTAAACGACACGCGATTGCGTAAATGGTTCTGTCTTAAAATATAAGGAGCAAGGTCTTTGTGCAAATCGCTTTCTTTCGCTGATTGGTCGTAAAACGTTGCCGTTACCTGGCGCTTTCGGGATGCA
>CAYMKT010000042.1:2441-18524 GCA_964391065.1 uncultured Terrimonas sp.
TTCTTTCGCTGATTGGTCGTAAAACGTTGCCGTTACCTGGCGCTTTCGGGATGCATTGGTGTTCATCCAGCGTTGCAATTGCGCCGGGTTCCTGCTAGTAGCGTTACTCATTGTGCCGGACGCGTTGTTGATCTGTCCTGTTTCGGTTATACGGGAGAGATGGTCGTAAACGGTGTAGCTGTAGCGTACACCGGGGCCTTCAGCGCCCGCAATGGATTGTTTGACATTTTGAGATACCGCAAGCCGGCCCAGCCTGTCGTACCAAAAATAGCCCGGCCCGGCGTCCGGTGATTGCTGATGCACTACCTGGTTCAGGGTATTATAACGGTATTGGGTAACCTGTTCATGTAAAGGAACGACTGTGCTATTATTTTTTCGAGCATCGCTAACGTCCTGTAACCAACCTTCATCAAAGTTAGGTTTCACACCGTTGGGCGGCGCCGTTTTTACCAGGTTCCCGGCCTGGTCGTAATAATATAACGTATAATGGTACTCGCTAACAGCTTGCTTTACGGTAAAGCTTTCCTGCTGTGCCGCATTGAGACATTTGGAAATAAAGGCTTTGGCAAATTCACCGCGGACGGAATCGCTGTAAACAGCATATCGCTGGTAACCGCGACTGATGGCGAAATTGAGGCTATCTGCGCAGGGCTCTTCTTTACGGTTTTCTACTGGAATTTGTGTGATAGTGTTTTTGCCGCAGAGTAAAAGAACTGATGAATGGCTGTTGCTACTTTCCGCATCTAAATCGGGTAGACGACCGCATTTGGCAAGATAAAGACTGTTTACCTGGTTATAGGTTAAGGTGGTCCGTAACTTGTTATTGATAAAATCCGTAAAAGAGCTGGTGAACAAAACAGAATCAGGATCTACCTGGTGAGGTTCACCAATGGACGTATTTAATACGTTCATACCTGCCCCGGTAAGCCTCCAGAGTTTGTCCGACAGAACGGCCACCGCCGCATCACTTGCTGAGGTTCTTGTAGCGCCTGTTCCTGAAAATTGTAATATTCCACTGTTGTAGGTAGTAGCAGATGCTACCTGGTTTATGATCGTATCAACTTTGGCAGAGCTCAGGGGGCCGCCGATTGATACGACAACCATGTCTGGAAGACTAAAATCAATGTTGCTGGTGTACAAAGCATCAGCATCGGAAAACAATACAGAAGAAAGCTTTTTGAAATTATTCTTCCAGTCGGGTAAATATTCTTCCAGGGGCCTTCGCGTTTCATCCGAAATCCAGAAGCCGCGCAATCCTTTATTGTTTGCGAAACTTTCAAAACGATTATTCTTGAACCTTGTATTAGGAGAGGTAGAACCATTTTCAAGGCCGATATATTCAATACTGTTGACCTGCCGGAAATTCCTGATGTTAATCGTGGTATTTAATGTAGAATCCTGGGTACTATGAAATCCAAACAACCTGGTTTCCTGGGGCATGTATCCACGCAGATGCTTCAGTTTTGTTAAACCATAGGCGGAAGGAAAGAAGTTATCAAAACCAAAGGCTCCTTTGATATCCGGATGGTACACGGTAACCGTCTTTGTACCCGGAATTAAAAACCGGTGTATCACATAATAATTTCTTACTACCGTAATGCCGTGAAGCGCCGGCGTAGTAGAACCGTAGCTTGTATTGTAATTGCCGCCGTACAGAGATGTAAGACTATCGGCATGGCTTGCATCTATTTTGACCCGGGTCCCATCTCCAAAATCGATGTAGCAGTGAATGCCGGTTCTTACAGCGTCCAGCGTATCGGTCAATACTTCGAACTGGTAATATCTTTGCCCTATGATACCTTCCTTAGGTGGTTGTTTATAAGCGTTTAAGGTTAGCCTGAACTGGCCGTTTTGTAATAACGACAGTGTTCCGATTTGGCGGTTATCGGGACTACCGTTCCAGATTTGCACATAAGACTGCTTGACCGCTGTTGGTGTGCTATCGATGGTATTGCCAAGGAGATTACCTTTTACGTCGAATACCCCTTTGGGTCCTTCATCGGGTGTTTTATTGCCAGCGAAAGTGCGCATATCGAGATCAACATAACGCGATGCGGGTTGAATAAATTCGTTCTTATAAAGCTCAGCGTAATTTTCGAGCTGGTTGCAGCTTACATTTGTGGTATCCAGCCCACAAACATCAAGCACCAGTTTTGAAGCGGTGTAAACAGAATCGATTTGCCGGTAAGTATAGTTCGTTCCTTTCTGTTGGTTATAATATTTTACAAAGGGAGTTTGGCAATCGGTTGCTGTTGCAGCACATATAAAGGAAGGGGTAACGGTTGACCTGGTTTCTGTACTATTAAAATCATCAAAATACACCTGCTTATCATTCGCATCATACATTCGCACCCAATCAACCGCTCCCTGGTAGTCGAAAAAAGCAAGTGTAAATGCCGGCCAGTTTTTTAAAGGAATACTGTCTCTTAATACTTCATTGATCAATTTGTTATTGTAATAAAAACTTACAGCAGTAGTTGTTATTTTTATCTTTATCGTAATCCATTCTTTGAATATGATATTAGGGTCATTATCCATTAATATAAGGTTGCTCTTACCATCAAGACTTCTCAGATAAAACCCTGCCTGACCTGTCTCTCTTTTATACAAAACAAATCCAGAGTTGGCATCGGTAAAGTATATCACATCATCACCTGCACGCAATACGTTTTTCAGAGATTTTACACGGTATTCGATCGCGTATCCGTTATCGAGGCAAAAGTATCCTCCTGACCTGCGATGCTGGAAGTATACCCATATTCTACCCGTGGTATCACGTATCGCTTTTGGCCAATGCAGGTACCCATCGCTCACGATTTCATTCAAATCTTTGATGGTATTTGGATTGAGTGCGTTAGACTGGCAATGAGCTTCCACCCGGTAAGGATTTACATCTTTGTTAAATCGCCTCATCAATGCCTGCAAACTATCGCGCTCTGCATTTTTGTACACTGCTCCGCAGCTATCCATAAATGCCAAATACTCCTGTGTGAGTTTGGTAAACCCAAAACGCCTGTTCATGAAATGACCAAATAAGGCATTCGCTTTTTGCTGACCGGCATTTGATTCTTCGATAAGCGGAACAATGCCGGGATACGACTGCGTAAAAGCATCATAGCCTTCTTTAACGGCCACGCAAGGCACGCAACTATTTTCCGTTCCGCATTGCAATACAGGTGGAAGGATAATGGGATTGGATATGAATTTACAATCGGCAACTCCATTGCACAAGCCAAGTAAGGAATCTAAAGCCCCGTTGCTGATGGTAGTATGCAGAGTGCGTTGCAGGTATTCTGAAAAATCTCCAGGAGCATTGTCATTCGCGTAATCATTGTGCAGGTCCGTTATTTTTTCGCATTCGCAACTATCCGGTTTGCTAATAATAGGTTTTCCGGCAAGCACCTGGGGCGTGGCATAGGGCGCAGGAAAGTTCAGCAGACTTCCATTGCAATCCAGCACACCAATGGGAGTGCCGGGGTTAGCTGTATTGTATTGCTGCACATAATGCGCCAGCACTTCGTCAAAATTTTGGTAAGCATTGGTATTACCGGGCGCTATTGAGCTGGCGCCCATCATGTGATTTTCGTCTGCGCCTTTGTTGCAAACCGTTACCAGGTCAGCCAGCAACTGTGTTTTATACGGAAGCAATTTCCGGATATCACAGGGTATTAGTTTCTGCCACCACAACTCTGCATAGCCGGCACAGGAATTTCCTCCCTGGTAAAAATCCTGCAAAGCGGCGGTAACATCAGCTTTACTATTGATGTCATGTATGCCTGTACCGCTGTTAATTGCGGCCCGGTTATCTGTGAAATGCGACTGATAGGCATTAATGTCAATGACGGGGGCATTAGCGGTATTGCTTTTTACCATCGCCAGTATCAACTCATCTTTCTTTGCTTTATACATTGCTCTGAATGCCCGCCATGCCATGTCGAGATCTGCTGTGCAACCCTGCATACTGAACGGGTCGGAGATTTGCTTTTGCATGCAGGACAGGTCATTGTGATCGGAGCAAAAACCCGATATGGAAGCCGCACTCCATATATCGGCGCTATATCCCCCGCCCGAAGCCACCTGTTGCATAAACACATGCATCTGCGTACGGTATGTTGGATGCCAGATGATAAAGGGATCATTATTAGTACTGTTAACGGGGAAGGCTGTGGGGTGTACATTTGTAAAACTTAAATTACCCGTTGGATTGAGGTATCCTTTTTGCAATGCTTCAGCAAAGGTTTCAGTAGCCATAAAATCCATATCCCAATCGTAGTTGGCATTCCCTACAGCTATATCATTTAATAAAGCGGGACTGGTGTTGAGGATACTGTATTGCATTCTCTCCGGATGCAGGTTGTCGGTCAGTGTTTCGGCCCAGGAAGGTTGAAAATAGTTTACAAATTCTTCAACCGTTAATTGTTGAGGCTTCAGGGTAACCCAGTTGTCATTCCGAAGAACGCTTACCATGGCGGGCGTTCCATCAGCATTCTTATAGTTCAGCGAGGCGATGGTATAACGATAGTTCCTGTTGCCTTCGCTTATTCTGCCAAAAATACCATTGGCATAGTATTCTTTAACGGCGCCGTTTTCAGTATAATCCGAAGTGTTGGCGAATTGTCCGTACGGCGGTGTTACATCCTGCAACATTAATGTACGGAGACCAGCAAGGTAATTTTGCTGTTTCGCATTCCCGCAAAGCTCCCGGCATTGCTCGTAGAGTTTATCATACGCCGTTATTGCCAATTGCCTGTCGGCAGCAATATTCACATTTAATCCATTATCAATGATGAATTGATCAATAAATGCCTGTTGCGAAGCGCCTAACTGCTGTTCGCAATTATAGCAGGGAGTTGCGCAATTGCCGGTGCTGGTTAGAAATAATTGTTTCTGTTCTTCAACAAATTCGTTAACGGTTTTACAGAGATTGCCGGCAGCGAAAAACGACTGGTAATAGTGCAATGCTTCATCACGGATAGTGAGCTTCTTGGTAACCGTATAACTCCCTTCGTTTAATGTTTTAGAAAACGTTCTGGTAAAAGCTTCGGCAATATTGGCGCAATCGGTATTAATATTACCCACCTTATCTGTGAATACGTAGGGACTTCCTCCAAATTGCTTATTTCCGCAATCATCAGTAATTGTTATTTCTATGTCGTATGAGCAGGTATAACAAATGTTGGTCGCATTACAATTCTCTATATTAACAGTATCGGGCAGCAGGGAATAGGTAAAAATATGGTTGCCTGTTTTAGCGACCAGCAAACCTTTACTGCTTTCAATCACCATTCCCTTCACTATATTATTGGAAGAATCGGTGAGCGTTTTGGTGATATAACTATCCTGCTTTGATGGCAGGTAGTCTAATTTGGTTGCTGCCGGCAAGTCGCCTGCCAGGGCGGTAGCGATAGCGCGGCCGTGCATATCCACATAGGATACGCTGTATTGCCCGTTGGCGTCGCGAACCATATTTTTGAAATAGTGAGACGCATCGCCTGCTTCTGTTCCAAACAGCGCATCCAACTCCACCTGGTCGGGATTACCATAATAGTATTTCGTTTCATGCCCCGAACCCAACCGGTGATCGGGGCCTACGCCGCTTTGTGCTGCAATTCTGCCGGTGTTATCCTGCAGGTATTTTGTTTCCGCGAATGGAAACCCATCAGCATCAGGAATCAGCTTATTATTGCCGTCCTGTTTTTTGGGATTGTACGGAGCGTAATATTGTGCGGCGCCTATTTTTTGTGGGTCAAACGCCAGTGCGGCCCCATCGCAATAATCGCGGCCGGGTAAAATTTTATCATAGTTGTCTTTGTAATAATCAACACTGTTTAAAAAGCTATTGAACCCGGGAGTGTATTGTATCAGTGTATTAACGGTAGGAGCGGGAAGTACCTGGATAACAGGCCTTCCCTGGTAATCATATAAAGTTTCAGCAACAACGGTGGTTTGCTCTGTATTGTCTTTAGTAACCGTTTGCCGGTTGCGTAAACTACCATCGAAATATTGCAGCACGCTTTTGCGTTTGCCTTCCTCCGCGAAACTCGTTGCAGCCTGCCAGTTTAATTTCTGCTCGTGGCCCTTGATAACCTCATAAGAATTATACCTACTCCAATGGGCTTCAGTACGACGACCATTGGGTTTTGCCTGAACGGATCGCACCCTGAAAATAAGCCAGCCCCTTCCGTCGAAAAACAGGGGAATGTTGTAATAATGCGTAGTATTATCCAGGGTGACCCTTGCGGCATTGTTCCTGAATACATTTTTTTCAAAGATTTCGGAGCCCGGTTCGCCATATACTTTCGCGTCATAGGCCGACCCATCAATATAAGTCCACTCCAGGTCGTATTCATCAGCGCCTTCCGCAGCCGGCCAAAAGACATTCAATTCATCGGCATCTTCCATACCGGGGGGCGTAAAATTTATTGCGGTCACTTTATTTTCTTCGCAGTTAAAAACATATACCCGGTTTATCTGCAGTTCATTGGTGAGTTTAAGCGAAGGCACAGGGTTCCACCTGCCGGCATTAGTTGTTACACTTACGATCTTCACCCGAACCCGAACCGCATTTTCAAAAACAAAACTGCTTTTGGCGTTGAATGATTTACCCTGTGCCGTATCATAGTTAATAACGAGCGTTTGGTTCTCCACTAAGGAATCTTCTTCGTATGGTTTGTTTTTAAAGCTGAAGTAAAGACGATATACAAGTGTTGCCTGGAAAGGTGTTTTCAATACCAGCCCGGAAGCCTCATCAATTGAGAAGCTGATAATGTTTTTGAGATTTGTAGCTTCAAATTTGCGGGGGCTGCGCTGCAGGTCTGTGTAAAAATCCATATCCTGTACCTGCGCAAACGAATCGGCCTTCAGTTGTCCCAAACGACCTTCCAGTGGGGCGATAATGGCTGGCTCCTGCACGGCCATGGCATTCAACAGGGAACATATCCCAGTCAATAAAGAGAATAGGTGTTTCAGCATAAGTTATACTTTGTAACGCTTTTCAAAATCGGGTGGTTAGCATTTACCTGGATATTGGAATCTATTTTTCTATTATTCAACATCTATCAAAACTGGTTTCGCCTCGTTGTAATGCGGCCATGTTTTTGCAGCAAGACTTCACTCCACGTACACATTGTTCACTATGGTATAGCTTGCAAAATCGCCGGTAGCCGACCAATTTCTATTCTGCCGTCTTACGAATTTTTTATAGTCAAACAGATTTTCATTAAAAGCCGTTTTATTGAAAGCAGAAAACAAAACAGAAATTATAATGCCATCAGGTTTTTCAACGCCCTCCTTATAATTTTGGGTTGCCCTTTGTACATAAGTAATTTTCTGAGGACGATAGGTTTCTTTGTTATAAGTAATGCTGCAATTGCTGTAGGCAGAGCCGGGCACAAAATAAAAACTTAGCGTGCGATTCGTATTGTTGCCGGTAACAGCTACTGAATCGATATTGGTGGCAACAAAAGCCGAATCCCAGCCATCAATCATCAGCCTTCCTTTCTCGGTACTGATAGCGGCATTAGTGAGCACTATTGTTTTTTCATCGTGATATATGGCTGCATTTATACTGTCATCCTGTACAAATTCCATTTGTGCCACACGGCAATAATATTTTGCGCCTTTCATTCTGAAAAATGCGCTAAGCGTATCTAATACTTTACCGGGTGATGATTCCATGGCGTATTGGTACCTTATGGTGTAACTGTTGTAGCCGGAACCGGAATACGAGTTTCTGATTTTATCAAGCTCGGCTACAATACGGTCGTACTGCTGCCCATAGGTAACAGTTGCCATCATTAATGCTAACAGGCATGCGGTTGTTCTTTTCAATCGTATCATTGTTTGAAATTTTAATGTTTTTTTTTGCTGCTCTACGCTCCCAGGTACCAACCATGGCGATAACTCATCGCTCACTCACTACCTGATACCCGACACCTGATACCTCAATCCCCCTTCCCCAATCCGCTCCTCGTTTCTTTAATTGTTTTTATTCCGCGTTCGGTTTCTTTCTTCACTCTTATTAAAGACCCATCGTCATCGTATTCGTAAAAAGAAGCGTAGTTGTTTTCATCCAGTTCGCCCATTAACCGCAAACTCACAGCATCGTACACAAATGATTTCATATTGGCATTGTAAGGATGAAAGCGCCAGTCATCAAAAAATATTTTTCCGGTATTGCCATCTTTAGCCCCCGCCTTAAAATGCACTTCTATGTTTTTAGCTCCGGCGGGAATAGTAATCACTTCTTCTATTCGTTGCCAGCCTTCAATAATATTACCGGAAGATTTCAGTACATCACGCTGCGAAAAGTAATTACCTGCTTCATTTGAATAATATACTTCTACAGCGGCATTCTCATACGTGTCGCATTTACAATCTTTCTGCTCTTTCACCCATGTGCTGACGACGTATTTTTTTCCTGCAGAAGGTGAGAACTCATCGTAGATACTGTTGGAAGATGTTCTTGTGCCTTCCCAGCTAATGCAACGGGATGTTGTTTTAACAACAGCAGCCGCAGCCGAAGAAGGGGACTGGTGAAAATTTACAAGGGGTATAATTACCGGGTTACCAGCGCCAGGCTTTTTCCAACTCAATACCGCCAAACCTTCTCCTTCGCCGTCTGTATGCTCCACCCGTATATTGTATATCTTGCCGTGGTATAATTTGACAGGAACACTAAACAGGCCGGCGTTGGCGGCATTATCAAAATAAATGGGTTCGTTGGGAAAAGCGTTCAACACCAGTTCGTCGTTTACCCACAGCTTGAAGGAGTTGTCGGCTGCTACACTGAACTGGTATAGACCTTCCGGATCTGTGGTTGCTGCATTGTTTCCTTTTCGTAACGTTAAAAAACCTTCCCACACTACTTTATAATAATGGTCATTACGTTTTAGTTCCAGTTTATCGCGGGTGGTATTTCTTCTATCGTAATTAATATTCAAGCCCGTTTTTGTGACTGGCCGGGAAGTTCCAGCTGCAGCATTGTATCCAGCCAGACCATAATTATCAGCCCAGTAATTATAGTTTTTATAAATAGTGGCTTTCAGTCCTGCGCCATTATTTACGCGGTCGATGATGCTCCGGTATGCAGTATCCGATTTGAACTGAAGCGAAGCCGGCACCGCTGTACGCTGCGTGTCTTCCAGCACTGCCACGATCTTCATATCTGTTCCAACAGGCAGACCCAAACTATACTGCCCGCTATGCGCTTCTTCGCCGGTTACAAAAGGCGCCAGCGCTTCAGATGAAACATGTTTCTGAATAGTACAACGGGTATCACATTTGCTATTATTATAGCCGTAATCTTCAAAACCATCAAAAGCATGGTCAGCATACTTCGAATTCTGAGTTACAGCTACCGGGAAACTTTCGTTATAGCCATACTGCACAGCGTTATAGCGTCCCAGTGGGTCCTTGTTTTCTGTTTCAAACCCTTTCCGGTTAAACCGGGTAGTTTGAGCATTCCATACCCACCGTACAGTATCGGAAACTGGAGTTATCCCATTTGCATTGAATGCCCAATAAGGAACAAACTCATTTACCGTGCCATAAGTCCGGATATTGGTTTTACTATCATTGGCCGGCACTTCACTCTCGGCTCTGTTTTCGTAATAGCTATATGCCCTGTCCATACGCCAGTTGCCCAATATTCCCCAACGGTATGGGTTAGTGGCAGTGCCGGCTACCCGGGAAATGCAGGTATCTAACGCAACGGTTTTTTCACAGTAAAAAGAATCGCATTCCTGCACCAGACGGTCACCATCTGTACAAGAAATGTATTCAATAACCAATTGAGGTGCAGTAGGGCAGAGCAGGTTCAATTTAGAGCCGGCGGCATAACCATCCGTTACCACACTGCAACTGCGGCAACCGGGTAAAGCAGCTAGGGGAGTAAGGACAGCCATCGTTTGCTGTAATGCTGCCCGGGTTTGCATTGCATTTGGGTTATTGTTAACGTTAGCCGGTAAATATTTCTTACAGCCATTCACATCATCCTGTGTATAGCTGTTTGCCGACCAGAAGCAGAGCTTGTTTCTATTGTTGGAATTGCCTCCGCCACCATACAATTTAAACCATGTATTCAGCCTGCCTTTTGCGAACGATTCCAGGATAAGACTTTTTACATTCAACTGCACGCTGTTTTGTTTGTCTGTCGCGAAAATGGTTGCTGCCGATGCACTTAGATGATTCATATTATTGAATAAATCCTTAGTTCCGGTATTGCTGTTGTCATCCTTAGTATTATCCCGCAGTGTGACTAAATCAGTACTGCTTAATGCAGGATTAAAATCAATTTTGAGATAACTTTCGTTCATCTTGCTTCCACCGTCCTGCCGGTGTGGCTGGGTATTGCTGTGATTTCGTTGTATATCATGATTGATACTTCGAACTTCGGTATGATCACCCAGGTGTGGATATAAGCTTAGGGTAGCAGAAACAATGGTAGCATTGGGCGGGATCTCCGTAAAATCAAAATTCATCCAACTATGCAATTCGTGACGTGTATTGTTATTCTTCAAATCTTCAGAGGCCTCGAAGTAGGGGGCTTTCACAAATGGTCGCCACGTCTCGTCATAGGTTTGTCCCAATGTTCTTCTTCTAAAATCGCGGCTAATTGAAAAACTGTGTTCTGGCACAGGATTCAGTATTATTTTTTTCAACGCATTAGTCCGGGTGGTAACCGTTAAAGGTTGATATCTGGCATCCTCCACTTTCCATAAGTCGGAATATAATGCCGCCGAAGTGTTCAACACTTTAGTATTGTTGTCTAATACCAATTTCCAATGACCTGCCACCTGGCGCATAGGGCTTTGCAAACTCACTACGCTGCCGATAGCAGTAGCCGGCATATTACGTTTCCCGGAACGGAGTATCTGCAAATCGGTGGCTGTGCCTGTAAAAAACCGCCCGTTTTCATCAATGAAATACATGCCGGTAAGCCCCTGGTTTCGGTCTATTTTCGAAGCATGCACAGCCCATATTTTTTTGGCGGAAGTGACGCCCAGCACCGGCTGGTTGCAAGTACCAAAACCCGTACATGGATTTACGCCATTGATCTCCGCTTGTTTTTCCAATCCATCGGTTACTTTAATTTCATCACCACTTTCAAAATACCGTTCAATACCGGGGTAAGCCAAAGCGCTGGTAATTTTACCATTCGTGAAACTGATATTCTTAAATACTGCACCTACATTGGTGTACGCTGGTCCCATTCCGGTATAAGCCCAATGCGCCGGGTAATTAAACTGGTAAACAGGATCGTTAAATTCATTGCGCGTTCGGGTTAACAGTACATCTCCCGTTTCGCCATCATATAAAAGATTTTCCGTAGTTGCCAGGCTGCCTTTTTCGTAGGTGAGTACTTTATCCAATATACCATAACGTTGCACCACTTTGGTAATAGCAGCCGACCGAAACCTGTTCATCTCAAAATGAGGAAACAGCCATGGGAAGGGAATAGTAACGGGTATGGGGCCAATGGCGAATCCATCTATATTAAATTCCATACTCGCTCCATGCGACTTAAACTCCTGTTCGCGCATGTCGGCCATTAATTCAATATCCTTACCCACCTGTGCCTGTGGGTTAATATGACCGTTGGCCGAATCAACCACCGAAACAGTATTGACTAATCTTTTACTTTCTGCATTGCCATCTTCAACCTTATAATAATATTTCGTGTATGCTAAAGCGTTATACGGATCATTTTCGGGGTAAGAAGCGCTTCCCTTCAGCTTCCCGTTCATATCATTGGTTTCT
Source organism: uncultured Terrimonas sp. (assembly GCA_964391065.1). Lineage (GTDB taxonomy): Bacteria > Bacteroidota > Bacteroidia > Chitinophagales > Chitinophagaceae > Agriterribacter. The sequence goes on from CAYMKT010000042.1 coordinate 14,202, forward strand.
ATTTTAAATCCCTGCGAAAACGTTAAAGCCTTTTTTGAATAGAGGTTGAGGATATTGAGCAGGCTTTCCGAGTTATATTTTCTTTTTTCCAGGGGAGTTTGTTCAACTATAGTCGGAAAATCACAGGCAGTATAAAACTCTGATTCCTGGTAGCCATTCGCTGATTTCACATCTTTATGGTGGATGGTGTGTACTCTAACCTTGCTATACCCCACCGAAGCCGAAGGGAAAAACGCTTCGCCCAGCGGGTGTTCAGAATACATATTGCTCACCGGGGCTAAAGGCGCAATTTGTTCATCATATTCAATGGGTTCCCGAAACGGATTTTCTTCATTACCAATACCCGGTTCATAACTCGCTACACCACTGCTGATTGTTGTTTTTACACCGTTGATATCTTTAATAGTGGTGTAGTCGTATTCCTGACCGTAAGTTGCTTCCTGGCCAGCGCCATCGGTCATAGCCGCCCAGTTATCGTACACGGTAATCCGTTTTACCCGCAAGCCATCTCCGTATTTTTTATATACGGGATTGGTTAGGCGCACAAAAGATTGGCCTGTATTGATTGTTTTAGCCCAACCCCTTATTCGGGCCTGCACGGGAAATTTCAGAAACAGTTCGCTGATATTGCTCATGCTGGCAAAAGTTGCTTTTACTACAGCCAGGGCGTCGAAATCACCGTTTAGGTCGGAACCGGGATAAGCTTTGGAGGGCAGGTTGAGCCGCAATACCTGCAGTGCCGTTTTAGCCAGCGGACTGGCATCGCCATCGCCGGGTTTTACAATATCCGTTCCTTTGATTTTGATCCAGATAATGTTTTTATCCGTTGTCAATCCATAATCTTCATACTGCGCGTAGGTAGTCACCCGCTCGTAACCATCACCGTATACATCAGAAGGCATTTTTACACTTAGCCTAAAATATAATTTTGAAGACCCGGCCAAATACTTTTGCTGAATTTCTTTTTTGATTTCGGTGGATGAGGTAGCAGTAATGGCCGAAGGCACATGAATAAAAATATACCGGTGATCTTTGTACGCTTCTGTAACGCCACCGTATAAGTTATCCGTTTTGCTATTGAGATTTTCAGAAGTGCCAAAGCCCGCAATGCTGCACATTTGCATGGCCCTTTTGTTTTGCACATATGCATAGTCGTCCGATTCATATTGAATATTTATCCGCCCGGTAGAAGGCAGCATAATATCGCTGAGCGTCCATGCTGCGGCGGCAACGGCTGCGTGAGCGCTATCCCAAACAATATTACCCGCTTCGTTTCCATCCTGGAGCGTATAAGGATAGTCGGCATTGCTCATGTTAGCCGGATTGTTTGCGGCATCTTTATAATTCCCCCAACGGTCGAATCCTTTTGGGTCGTAGGCGGGATTGTATTCCGGTTTGGGCAAACTGCTGGCATCCCCTGCATCCTGCGGATGATACAAAAAAACATATGGGTTCTTCTGCCCCTTGTTATTTTTATTGTAGGTAAACCATATTTTTTTTAGTGTGAGTTTTCCTTTGCCTGCAGATGAGGAAGGGTTGCCAGCACAGAGTTCGTAGCTGTATTCGAAGTGAACCGTTTTAATGGGCTTGGCCGCTTCTTTATTAACAATATAATCCGATTTGGAAAAGAGATTAATTTGCTTGAGATAACGCAGCGGTTGTTGTATATCCATACCACCATTTTCGCCTTTTGTTCCATAAGCATCTTCCCTCATTTCTCCTTTCTGCGGATCGTTGAGTATAAACGTGGCAATCATGGATTTAGATTCCAGCGAGTGCAGATACCAGATTTCCTTCTCACCATAGATATAACTTCCTTTATCATCGCTGTTATCCGTTTTCAAGCCTTCGTTGTAAGTAGCCCTGTTCTGCGCAAAAGGAGTACGCCAGCGAAACATGCTATTGCTGCCATATATCCTGCTGTAATTGAATTTCACCGCATCACCCATATCATCATCACTTATCCCATCGCCGGTTTTGTCTGCATAATCGGCGGAAACAATCGCTGTCAGTAAAAAGGAGTGCGCATAAGCCGGAAGCTCTTCCGCTCCATAAAAATTATCCTTTCCCTTTTTATTATTAATGGAATTGTCCAGTCCCGGAGCATACTCTACTAGCCCGGTTTGTGTATCGGAATAGCTTTTATCCACGCTAAAACTCACTTCCTGTTGTATCGTATTGTATACCGGCAAACCATACACATATCTCCTGCCGTCGGCATTCAATACAGTTATTTCCGAGAGATGATGTTTTTTACGGAAAGAACTGATGCGCGGTTCAGCAATTATTTTTTTGCAATTCAGAGGATTGGGATCATTGCAGGCTTCTATATCGCATGTACCGGCATAGAATGTATTGACCGGGTACAGCAATATTTTCTTGTCCAGCGCAAAAAGATCGGCATCGCCGGCGGTTAAATAACTGATGACCTGTGTACGTTTTTCGCGATAGCGTTTTATGGTTTGCGAAGAATCTACTTTTATTTTATCTCCATGGGGCAGCATGTTCTTGTACCGTTGAATGAAAGGAGAAAGTGTGGGATCATCAAATTTGCTCATCAACGGCAACACGGGATCGGTGTCGCCCAGCTTATCGTAATAGCTTTGCTGGTTAATGGTTTTCTCGGCCGGGTTTTTAAAATACACCGCTTCAAAACTGCTGTCGGCTTCTTTAAAAGGCAGTTGTGTGGCCAGCAGGTTGCCCTCCGTCCAGGCACTGCTATTGGTTACCGCGGCATTTACGCGCACATCATAACCGGCATGTACCAGGTTACCGGCGCCAAGGTCGAGCGAAACGCTGCCGTCGAGGCTTTTTGACCGAACATCTGCATCCCGCACAAAGCCAATATCACCACGGTACGGGCGAAACATGCCGCCGGTTCCTTCTGCGGTAATGTTATAAACATCATAAGTATAATTAGGAATGGCGATGTGCGGAGCAGGAGGGTTGTTCCGGTAAGTGAGTTCTTTTTCGCGGTTATAATCCAGGAGCGCATTGGGAATGTTGCGGGCTTTTTGATAGTACATATATCCAAAAGCAGGAAGCCGTTGCTTTTTATCGTCTTCGGCTATATATTGTCGTGAATAAAATCCTCCAAATGATACATTGGGATGCAGCCCAAAAGCTTCGCCACCGGGCTTGAGGTTAAAACTGAACTGGTAACTGGTAAAAGGAATATGAGCCGCAGGGGTATAAGCCTGGTGCGCGAAAGAAATATTAACCAGGTCGCGGGAAACTGTAGAGGAGGAAGAAGAGGAATTGTTCTTTGTGTCGTTATTGTATTTCATTCTTCCAACTGAAGCAATACTCAACGATTGCAGGCCGCTGCGTGTACTAAAGGATGAACTGACTGAATAGCCGCTGTTCCATCCCGCAGCCTCGTCATTTTTGTTTTTGAAATTTACTTCGAAAGACGGGGCTATACTTACACCGCTTTGTGAATTGGACTGCAAGGCCATGCCCGCCGTAAACGAGCCTTTGCTACCCAGCGAAGATTGGTAACCTATAGAAGTTCCGGCGGAAATTCCAATGCCTTTATAATTGTTGTAAAATAGCGAGCCATTTAACCCTGCGGTGAGTTGGTTTAACTCATAACCGAATAGCTCCATTCCCAATGCCACACTTCCGCCTGCGGTCCAATTAGGACGAATCGAATTGGTTTTGGTTACCACATCTTCGCCATTAAAATCATCGGGCAATCCGCGCATATTGCGACTGATTGTTCCGGGATTAATGTTCCATCCCAACCCAACCCAACTGGCCTCCTGGTCCATAGTAATGCCACTGCGGTAGTGAATATTTACCGGGTAGCCACCCACATCCAATAGCGGTATGGAGTAAGAAAAGTCGCCCGTAAACATGTCCACCAGTTGGCTGCTGTTCACACTCTGAAAAGCCTGCATCTCGGGCTGGCCGGGACCCGGGCCGGCAAATTGATGTTGTTTCTTCGTATCTCTTTTTTCGATGGCGTTTTCTTCAGCTACACCCTGCAATAACTCCAGTTTTTTTATTGAGAACAGTTCAGGATGAACATTACGTTCTGCGCCACGAAATGGATGAACTGCCCCGGCATATGTGTATGTGTAAAAACGGATACCTGTCATTTGTTTCTGAAGACTGTAGGCAGACATGCAGAGCTGGGAAAAAAATACCGATAACAAAGCTGATGCAATGCCTTTACGATTTTTACATAATAGCTGGTGGATCATTTAGCTGGTGTTTTTATAGTGAACAGGGTTCTGGGTTTTAGGTATCAGGTTTCAGGTTTTAGGTTTTAGGTCAGTCACGGCTGAGTGCTCATTGCTCATGCTCACATCTGACTGC
>CAYMKT010000042.1:18624-26686 GCA_964391065.1 uncultured Terrimonas sp.
AGGTTTTAGGTCAGTCACGGCTGAGTGCTCATTGCTCATGCTCACATCTGACTGCCCATTGCTCATCGCTCATTGCCTATTGCCTATTGCTCATTGCTTATTGCTCGTTGCTCATCGCTCATGGCTCATCGCCTATTGCTCTTCCTTCTTCACATACTTAAACCTCAGGTTCCAGGTTTCGAGGCGTTTATTTTTAAGCTCAATTAAATATTGTTGCTGGTCTTTATATTTTCCTGAACCGCCAATCTGCATCACTACAAAATTTTGACCCGGCTTCATTTTCAACCCGCGGCTTTCCACCGCAGTTTGTTGCCCATGTTGTAATTCGTATATTGTTATCTGCAGCGATGAATCACCGGTTTCGTTGTTGTATTCAAACTTCACATAACCATTACAGATATAGGAATGGGCATCATAACCGCGACCAAGTTTCGGAAACACCTGGTCATTAATAACAATCGCCGTGGTGTCGCTTTTTATCCTGAAACTCCATGCTTCGGTTTTCTGCATATACCTGCCTCCGTTACTGGCAACAACCTGCCATGCATACTGTTTGCCCGCCTCCAATGCTGCTCCCGAAGAGGGATACGCTAAGAAAGGAGTGCTGAGATACTGCTTCATGTACAAGGGTGTATTACGCTGAATGGCATCATAGGTTGATTGTCCGTTTTTTACCTCCACAAGCAACATGGTATATTGCAGGCGGGGCACCATGGAAACCGGCACGGGGGGAACCCATGTAAAGTTGGGATAATAGGTTTCTACCATTTCGGTATCCGAAGGAGAGATTAACTGCGGTGGAGCAAAGGGCTCAACTTCTACATTAGCGCATTCCTCACCAACAGGTGTTTCGGTTTTATCGGAATTATTGATAAGGGTGTAACACACCACGTATTGCCCCGCCATCAACAGGTCTGACCCATTTATATCTACGGGAGCAATCGAACCTCCGTATTGATATTGCAACGGCCCGATAGCTGTTTCACTAAGCAATGTTGAACCTCTTGCCGCAACAAATAACCTTGAGCTCCCGGTTAACATTTTCTGTCCGGTGCCGGCATCCGTTATGGTCATCATCACCTGCACCTCCTGGCTCACCGGGTAGTGGTTAATGAGAAGAAGGTTCCAGAGTTGTTTTTTTTGCAGCAGTCCGGCTGCAGGCAACTGGGGCGAGATCATGATCTGCGCCCTTAGGTCGCCAGCCGCAAACAGTAACAAAAAAAACAATAGTCCGGTGTTCGGGTTTTTCATGTGTTATGCTTTAAAATGTTTTGAGATAAATGATTCGCACCATATCATTCGGCGCCAGGGTTCCATCCATGCCGGGTAGAAAGCCACGATCGAACGACATTACCAGTTCGCCCAGTTTCTTTAACTTCAATTGAGCGTTACCGTAATAGCCGGGTTTAATTCCGTTTTGGTTTAACCGGTTTAACTTGAGTCCGCCGCCGGCCTTCAACCATGTATTGATATCGTACTGTAGTCCTTCATCAAATGTCATCAGCCGGTAACCGGAACTGTAACTCAGTGAAAAGGCAGAATTCACGGTAAGTCTGTAGCCCATCACACTGTGATTAAAAAACCAATTATTCGAATGGTAGTATATGAAATCACGTTGATTGCCATAGTTAAAAAAGCGGTTATACATTACGGAGCTATGCATATACCTATTGTTTGCGCGGTACATGTAGTTGGCGGAAGCCATGATCATATTAAAGCGCGTCTCAACAATCTCGCTACCCGATTTGCTCAATTGCGATGTGGGCAGATACCCAACGGAGAGCACCGGCCATTTTTTTAACCTTAAAGTTGCCTGCATGCTTTTAAAAATGGTACTGCTTTTATAGTTGTAAATGGTATAAGGTGAGTTATACTCATTGCTTTTTACAGATGAACTGAGCAGCAGGGCGCGTTTAAAAAAAGCCTGGTCCACCCGTAGTTGCCAGGCGGCATAGCCCGAATGATAGTTAAAAATGGAAAAGGACTGAAAATTAGCTCCAAGCCGTTTGTATTGTCCGTAAATACGGGTAGCCGTTGCCGGGATTACAGAGAATAGTTGAACTGAATACGCCTCATTACTCCTGTCGGAAAACGGAGATGGCTTTAAATGATTTCCCCCACTGCTTTGCAGCGGAAAATTTTTGGGATAAGACGACTTGGCTACTTCTGCAACAACATAAATGTATTTGTTCAGATAATATTTGCCTTCAATGGTAACACCAAACAGATGGTACGCTAAAGACTCGTTATTACTGGCAAATCCCGCCGTTTGCTTTTTACCCTGGTAGGCAGTGAATATAATATTGCTACCCTCTCTTTTTCCAAGGCCGGCCCGCAGCAGTACAAGATGCTGTGGCGCCCGTGTGCCGCGCTTCACAAAAAAATCACGGTAACGATAATCTACCGTACCTGCGGCAATGGCATAATAGAATTTTGCGTTGTATTCCACGTTGATGCCGGTAACCGTTATGTTTTTTACCGACAGTTCTGAATAGTTCACCAAACTTCGTCCAATCGAAAATTGCCGGATAGCCAGCAAATGTTTTATCATGCGATAGGTTTTACTACTGTCGGGCTCATATTTTTTAGCCAGGCTTTGTAATGAAGCAGGATCGTCCAGTTCATCTACGGACTGTTGCGCAGAATCAATCGCATGCTGCAATGCTGATTTTTTATTACTGTATTTTTCTTCCAGCGAGTCGGCCTTGCGGGAAAGCTGTTGATACTGTTCCTTTTTTTCGAGATAATCTTTTGCATAGGAAACTGCCTGTTCCTTTTTACCGTCAAGGGCAGTTGCAGCTATTGCTGACACATTATTGTTTTCTGATGCGGCAATTTGTTTTACCGCACCGGAAAGTCTTGATGCCTTGTTAATCCATTGGGCATAATCAATTCCGTTTGCACTATCAGCCAATTTTTTTTGCAACTGATCTCCGAGGTAAGCTTTCGCTTTTTCAGCCAACAGGTTCTTACCATAAGATGGCATACCTGTCCTTTCAATCGGCGCTGCCATGAGCTGTCTGCCGTCTGTAAGCCTTTGAATCTGCCGGCCATCCTGCAACCACTGTTGCAGTTGCTGTTGTTGCGCATAGGTGTTCTGCAAGCTGAGTCGCAGCAGGCTGTCTGGCGCCTCCTGCCTGATTTTGGCGATGATCTTTGCTTTGAATTTTTCCTTGAGATACGATCGATAATCCTGCCCGCTAAACCCAATGTTCCCATCAACATAATTCTTAAAGAACGGGGAGTTGCTTCGTCTTGCATTAATATGGATCGCAACCGGAATATCTTTCACAACCGTATAGAGGTTTACATGCGTACTGTGCTGCACGATATCATTTGCGGCAAAGGGCGTGTCAACGGCGGAACGATAAAAGAAATCGTAGTTCACATCACCATGCACAACAGGAAAAGATTTCCGCCCGGCAACTATATCAATAGAAGGAGTGCTGCCATTCACGATTGGCAAACGTTGAAGCCCAACTGCCCGTTTTGAAAAATAACTCCCCTTGCAAACGCCCTGGTAGAAATGGAAATAATAATACACACTATCCTGTACGCTCCACCATGCATTGTGGGTAACAGGCAGTTCATCCCTTGTAAAATCTTTTTGCTGAAATATTGAAGGCGGAAAAGCAAAATTGCCGCGTTGCTGTGCGAACGACAGCATAGGCATTATGCAGGTGCATAACCATATGGTTCTGGTGTTAGCCAAAGGTGTTTTACAAATTAAAGGTCAGCATATAAGGTGCACCCACTGCGGTTAGCCAGTAAGTTGCACGGATTTTTCAGGAAGGATGTAGCGATCCGTTATCGCCGGAAATTAAAAAAGCATCATGGGGGCGGACTAAGGAACTAAAAAACTTGCGTTGTAAACATAATAAAGATTTTTAAAAAGAAAAGCATATTCCAAAAAATATTTTTCGCACTGCGCGTTGAAATTTGTTCACCAATAATTGAAGCGCTCCGGCAAAAAAACAGCTATAAAAAACTTTCAACAAACCAGGCATTTATAGTCGTTTATAAACGACTATAAATGTTTAAAAACGGGTCACGGCATCATCATCCGTTAGCAACACTAAAGCGCATTTTTGTATTCTGCAAAACAAAAAAAGGCAGAAAAACTGGACGCGCATTAACTTCGGCATTGGATTGATGTCGCCTAAGTCCCAAAGTCGTGCAAAATCCAAATAGAAAAGAAAATAAGAACACCGAGGGGTTTGTTCGGCCGCGTGGCGGTTACCGCAATTTAATAACCTACCGGAAATCGGAGGTTATGCAGGATAACCTCTTTCGGACGCCCTGCTATGATGCCGGGCCAAATTGCAATCTCCCGCAGCATTCGGCGGTTGTGCCTCCGATTTCTTTTAGTCACCGCTTGTTGCCAACAATAATAAATGATAACGCTTCAAAATGGGCTACATCTTAACGTTGCAATTTGATGTATATTTATTTTTTGAAGTTGCTTACCATTCACCAACAACCCAACCGGCATTTTTTGACAATATTGACAGAGAATGATCGCTGAAGAAATCAGAGACATTGCCATGAATAGTTCAACGGCTTATTACGAAAATAAAAAACAGGCAGGATTACATTGGCAGAGGCGCAGGCAGAGCAGAAGAAGGATACATAAACTTTGATGTAAATAAGTAAAACCCATCATGAAAAAAATATTTTACATAGGATGCTCAGGCTTACTTTTATTTGAAATAGCTACGGTATATTTTATAATGCCCATGCCGGGTAGTCAGCAAATGAATAGTATTGGATTAGCGTATTTTTTGTATACATGGCGCTGGTTATTCAGGAGTTTATTTGCCACATTGTTATTGGTTGGTTTACTTAAAGCAGATTGGAAACGTAAATGGACGGTTGCCCTGTCATTGCTTATTTTATCAGTTGTAATTTATATGGTGAATTTTAAAATGGCCGCTGATGCCATGTTTACCCAACCCCAAAATATTACGCTCAGCGATGCTGCTGATAATAAAGTCGATAGTAACCGGTTAGTTATTGGCGTGGTGGATAGTGGTATTGCAAAAGCCTATCCTATACAGTATTTAGGCTATCATCATTTTGTGTACGATACCATTAATGGGAAAAATATTTTAATTACCTATTGTACGGTATGCCGTACAGGCAGGGTGTTTGATCCTACAGTAAATGGAAAATTAGAAAAATTCAGGTTAGTGGGGATGGACCATTTTAACGCGATGATAGAAGATGCTACCACCAAAAGTTGGTGGCAACAGGCAACGGGCGAGGCAATTGCCGGAAAATTAAAAGGAACAAAATTAAAGGAAATACACAGTACCCAAACAAGCCTTGCGCAATGGCAACAGCTCTATCCCAATACTGCCATCATGCAGGCAGATGTTGAAAATATAAAAAACTATGATACTACTTTTAAATACGAAAGTGGTAAAAGCAAAAACAAATTAACAGGTACAGATTCTTTAAGCTGGCAAAACAAAAGTTGGGTAGTTGGAGTAAAAATGAATAACGATAGTAAAGCTTTTGACTGGAATGAATTAAAACAGAAAAGAATTTTGCAAAGTAAAGTGGGTAATACGAATGTATTTGTAGTTTTAGCCGGGGATGATAAAAGTTTTTTTGCCTATGAAAATACTTTTGTATCAACCCCGGTATTGATCAATGACACTATACTTCTTAACAATAAAAAATTTAAACTGAATGGTTTGGGCATCGATACAGCTTTTGCTTTAAAGCCATTGAATGCCTACCAGGAGTTTTGGCATAGCTGGAAGTATTTTTCTCAAAAAAACCGTAGTGAATAAACCAGTGCAACATCGGTTGAGCCGAAAATATTTGATCCGGCAGGATCAATGTTTTTAACCCTGCTTGCCCAATCAGGTATAGTGTTTTAGATGCAAATCATGTATTTTGAAAAATATACCTTTGGCTAAGGAACATTATTATTTTTATCAAAGAGAATTGTCTTGCAATTATTACAAAAATCAACTAATCACTAACTGATGACCGATTTTTTCAATCATTTATTACAGGAATTTCAATTTCCGCTGAAAAGTCCGGTTTTGACTTTTTCATTAGTCTTATTGATCATACTGCTGTCTCCTATTTTACTAAAAAGATTAAATATTCCCGGGATCATCGGGCTGATTATATCAGGCGTAATCGTAGGTCCGCATGGTTTGAACATGCTTGCTAAGAATTCCGCCGTGGATTTATTTTCAACAATAGGATTATTGTATATTATGTTTATTGCCGGACTGGAACTGGATATGAACGAGTTTAGGGCAAACCGTAATAAAAGCCTTGTGTTCGGGTTCCTTACGTTTATTGTACCGCAGAGCATCGGCTTTCCTGTGTGTTATTATTTTTTGGGTTATGATTTTAACACCAGTTTGCTTACATCGAATATGTTTGCCACACACACATTGGTAGCCTATCCCATTGTAAGTAAGTTGGGTATTTCTAAAAATCAGGCCGTGGCGGTTACAGTGGGTGGAACAATTCTCACAGATACCGCCGTGCTTATCATTTTAGCAGTAATTATGGGAAAAAGCCAGGGAAACCTTACTATGGATTTCTGGATAAGATTAGGCGTTTCTCTTGCCATTTTTACAGCGATTATGTTTTTGATTGTACCCAGAATCGCAAAATGGTTTTTTCGTAAACTTGAAAGCGAAAAACATTCCCACTATATTTTCGTACTCTCAATCGTTTTTTTTGCAGCATTTTTGGCGCAGGTAGCAGGCGTTGAGCCAATCATAGGTGCTTTTGTTGCCGGGCTTGCACTGAATAAACTTATTCCTCACTCATCGGCATTAATGAACAGAATTGAATTTATAGGAAATTCTCTATTTATACCTTTCTTTTTAATTAGTGTAGGCATGGTAGTCGATACAAAAATTCTTTTAAAAGGGCCGGGAGCTTTGATTGTAGCGGCCACACTCACGACGGTGGCATTATCCGGAAAGTGGATTGCCGCTTTATTTACACAACTTATTTTTAAGTATTCGCAAGGTCAGCGCCAGTTGATATTTGGACTAAGCAGTGCCCACGCTGCAGCTACTTTGGCTATCATTTTGGTTGGCTTCAATGCGGGAATTATTGATGAAAATATTCTCAACGGGACTATTATCCTCATCCTGATTACTTGTGTTGTAGCCTCATTTGCCACTGAAAAGGCGGGTAAAAAAATAGTATTGGAAAGCACTGATCATATTTCCGATATGCAAAAAGCTTCGGCGCTTAATGACGAGCATATTCTTCTGGCAGTGGAGGATATAAAAAATGTGGAAAAATTACTTGATTTATCTGTTTTGATAAAGGCAAAGAAATCGCCTAACCCTATATCAATTTTGTCGGTCGTTTCAAATAATAACGAAGCCGAAAAGAATATCTTAAAAGCAAGAACCAAACTGGAGGAATTTATTAATCAGGCAGCAGCCACCGAAACAAGAGTAAATTTAATTACCACTATTGACCATAACATAGCCAGCGGCATATCGCGGGTTTCGAGAGAAATCATGGCTGATATTATTATTCTGGGATGGCCCCAACGGTCAGACATATTTGAAAAGCTTATTGGAGAGAAGGTGGATACTATTTTAAGCAATACGGACAAAACTACATTTTTATGCGACCTGGAAAAGCCGCTGATATTAAACAAAAAAATTGTAGTTGCCGTTCCTCCGTTAGCCGAAAGAGAGCAGGGCTTTGAACGCTGGCTTTCAAAAATTGCAACCGTAGCACAGGAATTAAGCATCCCTATCCAGATTCATTGTAATTTGAAAACCAAACAGGCTCTTGATAAAGTGTCAAAGCTGGCTAAATTTTCTGCTGCAATCAGTAGTGTCAATTTTAATGATTGGGAAGACTTTATTATTATGACGAGGCGTATACAGGATGATGATTTATTTGTTCTTGTATCGGCACGTAAAGGGTCTGTTTCGTATACAAATATCCTGGATACGCTCCCTGCAAAACTCGGAAAGTATTTTACAGCCAATAGCAAAATAATAATTTATCCGAGGCAAAGCGATGTTGACTACCGGGATGACAATTATGACGATAT
>CAYMKT010000043.1:0-12456 GCA_964391065.1 uncultured Terrimonas sp.
CTTAAGAAAGACAAAAACCAGGGTGTGTTTGGCAAGGCCTCCGCAGGCTATGGTACGAATGACCGCTACCAGGCCACATTGAATGCCAATATATTCAAGGAAAATACACAACTCTCTGTTTTGGGCAATCTCAATAATATCAACCAGAACCTGTTCGATTTTGCCAATGCAAATAACCGGAGGGGCGGCGGAAGGCGAATGGGCAGCATACGCGGTGGCAGCGGCGGCGGTGAAACTTCGGATACGAACGCCGATCAAAACGGCATTACCGATAATAAATCAATCGGATTGAATTTCAGAACGGATTTTGACAATAAGAAAGGCTCCTTTTATGGTAATTACAGTTATTCTAATCGCAACACAGTTATTGAGCGCACTACTTCCCGGCAAAACATTGTTGGTAATGCTTCATTCATCAACAACCAGGATAGCTATAGTAAGAATGCAGGAGATAATCACCGGGTAAATTTTAATATCGAATACAATTGGGATTCTTCGAATTATATTAAAGTGAGTCCTAATTTTTCTTACCGAGATGCGAATAACCGGAACCGGGGATTGTTTGACTACTATGACAATGAATCTTTCAACACGCAGGATGGTTACAACGGCGATACGATTAGCAGTAAATCGCCCGACTTTTCGGCTTCTGTCAATTACAATCACCGCTTTCGAAAAAAAGGCCGAAATATTTCAGCCAACATTGATTTTGGCACGTCATCTTTATCCAGCGGCGACGACAAAGTCAATTTCACCCGGGAGTATCTGAAAGCCGGTGGCTATAATGATACATTTCTTGATCAACTTATTGCCCAGGATAACACCAACCGCAATTATGGCGTTCGGATTACTTATTCCGAGCCCGTATCAAGAAACAGGTTCCTTGATATGAGTTATGGCTATAACCGTTCTTATGCCAGGAATGATAAGGCAACTTTTGATAAGGGTTATTTATCGGGCGATCTGAGTTTTCTCGACAGTTTGAGCAATGCGTACGAAAATACTTTCATTAACCAGCAGGTAGGTGTAAGCCTGCGCACCGTTAATAAAAAGTATAACTATACGCTGGGAATTAACCTGCAGCCATCTTTGCTGGAGGGCTACTCTTTATCGAAAGACAGTGCCTATACACCACAACGCAAGGTTAACGTTGCGCCTTCCGGTCGTTTTTCTTACAACTTTTCACGTACCAAAAGATTGAACATACATTACAATGCCAACTTCAATCAACCCAGCTTTAACCAATTGCAGCCGGTTTTGGATGTATCCAATCCACAATATCAAACACAGGGCAATCCCGATCTTAAGCCCGAATTCAGTCATAACCTAAGGGCATTCTTTAATAATTTTGATGTTACTTCAGGACGGGTGTTATTCGCAGGCATGAACGCCAATACCGTGCAAAACCGAATTGTAAATAACAATATTAACCTCGACAGCAGTGGCGCACAGTTGAGCATCCCTGAAAATGTAAATGGTTACTATAATATCGCCGGTTTTTATAATTATTCGCTTCCGTTTCAAAACCGCAGATACACCGTTTCTTTGAACGGTAATGCCAATTACATGCACGATGTGGGCCTGGTAAACTACCAGAAAAATATTGGTAATAATTGGGTTGCCACGCAAAGGCTGCGCTTTGATTTTAATTATAAAGAATGGCTGGAGTTGGGCGCCAGCGGAGCTTATAGTCTTAACTCAACAAGGTATACCCTATCGCAGAACGGGGAAAGGATTAATTCCAATGCATGGACGCTTTCCAGTAATATGCGTATGGATATTCCCGGTGGCTTTATCGTCAGGTATGATATCAGTTACGTAATCAATAACGGGTTAGCCGCTTCAGTGAATGAAAATCCAACGCTGTTAAACGCTTCTGTTGAAAAAACAATTTTTAAAAAGAAGAACGGATTTGTTCGGTTGTCGGGTTTCGACATTTTTAACCAGAATACGAATATTTCAAGGCAGATGAGCGGTAACGCCATAATTGACAGCCGCACAAACAGGCTCACCCGGTATTTTATGCTTACGTTTACCTACAAGCTTACCCAATTTAAAGGCAAACAACCCGAACAGAACACTGATAACAGGGGGTTCGGCGGCGACCGGAGAAGAAGGATGAATCCTGAGTAATAAAAGCAACACAAAAGTGAGCAATGCCTTCAAACCATGCCTGGGTCCGCTATGCTCAATCTTTCCACACCTCTATGGTTTTTTCGCTCATTTCAAATACCTTTGCGGTCGTTTTGGGTTAACCCCTTGAAAATTGTACTTTGTTGCCCAATTAACTAATTATCAATCAACTATTTAACTTTTCAATATGGCCGGGGCCTTAAAAGAAGTTCGTAACCGGATCAAATCCGTTCAGAGCACACAGCAAATCACCAAGGCGATGAAGATGGTAAGTGCGGCTAAATTGCGCCGTGCGCAGGATGCCATTGTTCAAATGCGGCCCTACGCCAGGAAACTGCAGGAAATGTTGAGCAATATAGTGAGCAATACAGATGGTGATACCGGCGCCGACCTGGCAGTGGAACGTCCGGTTGAAAAAGTACTGTTAATTGTCATCTCATCCGACCGTGGTTTGTGTGGCGCATACAATGCGAATGTTATAAAACTTGCCCGGGCTATAGTTCAGGAAAAATATGCCCAGCAATTGGGTAAGGGCAATATTACCATTTGGCCAATCGGTAAAAAAGCCTTCGACGCCTTTGAGCGTAGTGGTGGATACCGCCTGAGCGCAGCTTATCGTGATCTCTTTCTTAGTCTTTCATTTGAACATGTTCAGCAAGTTGCCCAGGCAGCGATAGCCGCTTTTGCAAAAAAGGAATTCGACGCGGTGGAAGTGGTGTACAGCGAGTTTAGAAATGCCGCCACCCAGGCCTTTACCGCAGAAAGATTTTTACCGATTCCTAAAGTTGAAAATAAGGACGGAAAAGGCGCGAGGGCTGATTTTATTTTTGAGCCGGGCAAAGAAACCCTTATTGCCGAATTGATGCCCAAAATATTGAACACACAGTTATTCAAAGCCGTGCTGGACGCCAATGCCAGCGAACATGGTGCAAGGATGACGGCGATGGATAAAGCCAGCGAAAATGCAAATGAACTGTTGAAAGGCCTGCGCATTTCCTATAACCGGGCGCGCCAGGCGGCTATCACCACCGAGCTAACAGAAATCGTAAGTGGCGCCGCGGCGCTACAGGGCTAAAATCATCAAATCTTCAAATGTTTTTAAGGAGAGCGGGATATGGAAATTTCACAGATCATTCAACATATTGAAGCGCTGATTTTTGCCAGCGAAAAGCCTCTGACAAATCTTGAACTGGTAGACCTGGTAAATAATGCGCTTGGCTTTATCGAAGACCGCGCTACGCTTGAGCAGATAGAGGCGGCGGTTGACGGCATCCGGGAAAAATATGCTTCGGAGTTTTATCCTTTTGAAATGCGGCAGAGTGGGGGTGGATGGCAGTTTCTAACCAAGGCAGACTTTCATAAAACCATTGCGCAACTCAATGGCGATAAGTTTATTAAACGCCTGTCAGCGGCGGCAATGGAAACATTGGCTATCATCGCTTACAAACAACCTATTACCAAGGGCGAAATAGAATCGATACGGGGCGTAAACTGCGACTACGTGGTTCAAAAATTACTCGAAAAGGAATTGGTAGTGATAAGCGGAAGAAATGAGGAATTACCCGGCAAACCTTTGATTTATGTTACTTCCAGGTCTTTCATGGATTATTTTGGTATCAATTCGGCGGATGATCTGCCTAAAATAAAAGAAGTCCTCTCCGAACAAATGGTGGAACCCACGCTCGTAAATGCGAGTCATTTTGAAATTGAGGAGGAAAGCAACCTGGTTGTAGCTGAAAATGGTGAACTGATCCAGCATACTATTATTACTATTGAAACCAATGAAAACGAGCCGGCTATTCGAGACGACGATCCAACAATCACTGGCACAGATTCAAAAGATGAAGGGAAGGATGTGAACGCCGGCGACGCTGAATCTTTGGTAGACAATGAATCCCTGCCCGATCATATACCTGGTGGGGATGAAATGACCAATGATATCGCCAGTACCCAATCGAACCTTTCTGATGAACTGTCTGGTAATGAGCCGACTGACGATGAAGCTACTGATGCTGATCCATTATCCGATCACAGGGATAAGGATGTATAGATAGAACAATCTCCGGGTTTTTCGATGCATTGCCATCGAAAACATGTTCTACAGTGCTTGCATTGCCAAATTTTGTTGAAATTTACGCATGTCTTATTCTTCCCAATTCATTTTCCAGTCAAAAGAAGTATTACAATCCATGCAGGAACAAAGGCTGGGGGAGCTATTACGATATCTGCAAAATAAATCTCCTTATTACAGGGAATTGTTCGCCGGGCGCTCTATTGATATAGAACGGATTAGATCGATAGCGGATATGAGCGCTATACCTACCACGGTAAAAGAAGACCTGCAGGAAAACAATGACAGGTTTCTTTGCGTACCGCGTCATAAAATTATTGAATACACTTCCACGTCGGGCACCCTGGGCAGCCCGGTTACGGTAGCGCTTACCGAAAACGATCTGCAGCGCTTAGCCTATAACGAATATTCGTCTTTTGTTTGTGCCGATGGTGCTGCTAACGATGTATACCAGTTAATGTTAACGCTCGACAGGCAATTTATGGCCGGCATGGCCTACTATTCAGGCATACGGAGGTTAGGGGCAGGTATTATCAGGGTTGGTCCGGGAGTGCCTTCATTGCAGTGGGAAACCATCTTCAGATTAAAGCCAACTGCCATTGTTGGGGTTCCTTCCTTTATTCTAAAATTAATAAACTACGCTGCTGAGCACGGTATCGATGTTAATAAAACTTCGGTGAAAAAGGCGATATGCATAGGCGAGAACATCCGCAACACCGATTTTTCATTAAATGTATTGGGTAAAAAGATCACCGATGCCTGGGCTATTCACCTCTATTCTACTTATGCCTCTACTGAAATGCAAACTGCTTTTACGGAATGCGGCCAGGGTAAAGGGGGGCACCATCAGCCGGAACTGGTGATCGTTGAGCTACTGGATGAAAATAATCAACAGGTACCCCCGGGTAAACCGGGCGAGGTAACCATTACCACTTTAGGGGTTGAGGCCATGCCACTACTGCGGTATAAAACCGGCGATATCTGCATGTTTTTCAACGAGCCTTGTGCTTGCGGCCGGCATAGCATCCGTTTGTCGCCGGTTATTGGACGAAAAAAGCAAATGATTAAGTTTAAGGGCACAACGCTTTTTGCCCCCGCATTGTTCGACCTCCTGAATGGTATGGAAGAAGTAAGAGACTTTGTGGCAGAAGTATATTCCAACGAAATTGGTACCGATGAAGTATTGCTTCACCTGCTGCCCGTAAGGTATACAGAAGAATGCGATCATAAAATACGAGCCTACCTGCAGGCTAAATTGAGAGTGAGTCCGCACATCAAATATGTAACTGCTGCAGAAATCCAACACATTCAGTTTCCGGAAGGAGGCAGAAAGGCGGTTAAGTTTATTGATAGAAGGCAGGGTTAGTGTTGAAATTTGAAAATTTGAGCATAGATAAAAAGCAGTAAACATGAATAATGGGATGGCTTGTGCGTAAAAGGCGCCGGGCTTCATACCCCGTTAACCGGCTGATGAACAAAAATTTGATACATTTACCATTATTTATTTTTTTTGCGGTCGCGTGTACTTTTAAATAAATTGGTGCAATGATAAATGTTGGTGGCAGAACCCTTTCTTTAGATGATTTTTCAGAGGTTATATTCAACAACCGGGAAATTGAGTTAGATACACAGGCGCTGGAAAAAATGGAAACTAATTTTCGTTTTCTCCGGCATTTTTCAGATCAAAAACTAATATACGGCATTAATACAGGGTTTGGCCCCATGGCGCAATACAAAGTAAGCGCTGATAATGTTTTACAACTGCAATACAATCTCATCCGCAGCCACAGTTCAGGCAGCGGTAAATATCTTTCTCCTTTGCTGGTAAGAGCGCTAATGCTTGCCAGGCTTAACAGCCTTATGCAGGGTTATTCGGGCGTACATACCGATGTGGCGGTTGTGCTTAAAGAGCTCATCAATCACCATATTACCCCTTGCATTTTCGAGCATGGCGGTGTGGGCGCCAGTGGCGACCTGGTGCAACTGGCGCACCTTGCATTGGTGATGATTGGCGAGGGCGAAGTAATCATTGATGATAAACCCTATCCTACGGCTCAGATATTTAATAAACTTAATATTAAACCGCTTTCGATACATATTCGCGAAGGGTTGGCTATTTTAAATGGCACTTCCGCCATGACGGGCATTGGTTTACTGAACATTATACACGCAAAGAAGTTGTTGCGCATCGCCGTTACGCTTTCTGCCATGACCAATGAAGTGGTAGAAGCATATGACGATCATTTTTCATATGAGCTGAATATTGTAAAGAAGCATACCGGGCAGAACAAGGTGGCGGGCATGTTACGTGATGTTTTAAAAGGTAGTAAGCTTATCCGTAGCCGTTCGGAGCACCTTTACAATCCCGACAATATAAAACACGATGTATTTGAGGATAAGGTGCAGGAATATTATTCGCTGCGTTGTGTAACCCAGGTGTTAGGCCCTATATCCGACACCATTGACCAGGCAGAAAAAATAGTAACAGATGAATTAAACTCGGTTAACGATAACCCGGTGATAGATCACGAAAACCATAATATTTTTCATGGCGGGAATTTTCATGGCGACTATGTATCGCTGGAAATGGATAAGCTAAAAACAGCCATTACCAAATTGTCTATGCTGTCTGAACGCCAACTGAATTATTTGCTGAACAATAAACTCAACGAAAAGTTTCCCCCCTTTGTGAATTTAGGTGTGCTGGGATTCAATTTCGGGATGCAGGGGATGCAGTTTACGGCTACTTCCACTGTTGCCGAAAACCAAACACTGTCTTTCCCCATGTACGTACATAGCATACCTAATAATAACGACAACCAGGATATTGTGAGTATGGGCTGTAATGCGGCGCTTATTTCGAAGAAAGTGATCGATAATACGTTTGAGGTTCTGGCGATACAGATGATGACGGTATTACAGGCCATTGATTACGTACAGTGTGAAAACAAGTTATCGCCTTGTACCAGGGCGACCTATACCGCTATACGCAATATATTCCCAAAATTTGTCGACGATAAACCCCGTTACCGGGAACTGGAAAAAGTTAAGAATTATTTCCAGGAGAATGAACTGCCCGTTTTCTATAACGACATGGCTGTAAGTAAAGGTGCTTTGCCAGATTTTCATCCTGCCTCGCAAAATGGACAACAGGATTAATGGCCGGGTACACCAGCCTTTCATCCAAAAACATTATTTTACAATAAATTTATTGTTTACATGAAATGCGCATTAGTTACGGGCGGCTCAAGAGGTATTGGCAGGGCTATATGCATTAAACTGGCCGCAATGGGCTATTACGTGCTTGTGAACTATAAAGGAAATGAAGCAGCCGCCAACAAAACCATTTTATCGATCCGCGAACAAGGTGGTTCCGGACTCTTGCTTCAGTTTGATGTATCCGATAAAGAACAGGTGCGGCAGGTTTTAGGAGAATGGGTAGAAAAGAACGCAGACAATCACATCGAAGTTTTGGTCAATAATGCGGGTATTAAAGATGACGTGTTGCTCATGTGGATGAAAGACGAACAGTGGGATAATATTATCAACACCAGTCTGAATGGTTTTTTTTACGTAACAAAACTGGTGCTGCAGGATATGTTAATGCAAAAATTCGGAAGAATTATCAATATCGTTTCCCTTTCGGGTTTAAAAGGGCTGCCGGGGCAAACCAACTACTCAGCCGCTAAGGGTGGGGTAATTGCCGCTACCAAGGCATTGGCGCAGGAAGTGGGCAGAAGGAATATTACGGTAAACGCTATAGCGCCGGGGTTCATCAAAACCGACATGACGGAAGGGCTGGATGAAAAGCAGCTCCGTTCGCTTATACCGGTGAACCGTTTTGGTGAACCCGAAGAAGTGGCGCATGCCGTAGGTTTTTTTGCTTCCCCGGAGGCATCCTACATTACGGGCGAGGTATTGTCAATAAATGGAGGGATGTATTCTTAGACAATTTATAAGTTTGTGAGTTTATAGTTTGAGGTATAGGCGGGAACAGCAGATTTGAAAATTGAAATTTATTTGGTTCTTGTTGTTTGATTTTTAGTGCTTTTATTGATTTTCGGGCTTTCGAATTCGGGTTTTATAAAAAGTGATTCTAAATAGTGATAATGAACAGAAGAGTAGTCATAACAGGTATGGGAATTTATTCCTGCATCGGCAAAAATGCTGATGAGGTTAGAGATTCCCTGTATGCCGGCCGGTCGGGCATTATACTGGATCCGGCACGCAAGGAAATGGGCTACCGGTCGGGGCTTACCGGTTTTGTAGAAAGGCCGGCATTAAAAGGTTTGCTGGATCGCCGCTCGAGGATAATGTTGCCCGAACAGGGCGAATATGCCTATATGGCCACCATGCAGGCATTGAACCAGGCAGGTATGGATCCGGATTACATTAATGAAAATGAAATAGGCATTTTATATGGAAATGACAGTTCTGCAAAACCGGTTATAGAAGCTACCGACATTATGCGGGAAAAGAAAGACAATATGCTTATTGGCTCGGCTTCTGTTTTTCAAACGCTGAACTCAACCATTACAATGAACCTTTCTACCATTTTTAAGGTGAAAGGGATTAATCTTACCATAAGCGCAGCCTGCGCCAGTGGATCGCATGCGATAGGGCTGGGCTATCATTTTATTAAAACAGGCTTGCAGGATTGTATTATTGCCGGAGGCGCACAGGAAATAAACGGTTATTCTATGGCAACTTTTGACGCACTATCTGCGTTTTCAACTGCCGAATCGGACCCCCAGCGCGCTTCCCGTCCGTTCGACCGCAATCGCGACGGGCTGATACCAAGCGGGGGCGGCGCTACCATCATTTTGGAAAGTTTAGAATCGGCAACAAAAAGAGGCGCAACTATTTTGGGAGAAGTAATCGGTTATGGATTTTCATCAAATGGGGAACATATTTCTAACCCCACAGTAGACGGCCCTGTGCGGTCGCTGCGGATGGCTATGATGGATGCAGGGCTGAGTGCAACTGATGTGGATTATATCAATGCCCATGCCACTTCCACACCTGCGGGGGATGCCAGCGAAGCAAAGGCATTGTACGCTGTATTTGGAAGCGCCGGCGTACCGGTCAGTTCTACCAAATCGATGACGGGACACGAGTGCTGGATGGCGGGGGCGAGTGAGATCGTATATTCTTTATTAATGATGCATTATGATTTTATTGCACCAAATATTAATTTTGAACAACCCGATGAAGATTCCGCGAAATTGAATATTGCAAAAACCACCGCGGAAAAAGATATAAATGTATTTTTGTCCAACTCTTTTGGCTTCGGCGGCACCAATTCATCGCTTGTTGTCAGAAAATGGAGTAAATAGTTGACTATGAAACAGAATGAAGAAATCATTGAGAAGATTAACCATTTCCTGTCTGAAGAATTTGAAGTAGATAAAACCAGCATAACCCCTGGCGGAAATGTAAAAGAGGTGCTTGAACTGGATAGCCTGGACTATATTGACCTGGTGGTCGTTATAGAAAATAATTTTTCTTTTAAAGTTAAACCCGAAGATTTTACAGGCATCATTACGTTCAGCGACTTTTATTCCTATGTTATTTCCCGCGTGAATGCTAAAGAACTGGCATAATGCCTTCCTGGCGCGGTAAATCCAGCGGAAATAGATTGGGGTACGGTATTTTCATTACCGTGCTTAAACAACTCGGTGTGCGGCCGGCTTATGCGCTTTTGAAATTAGTGAGTTGCTACTATTTCCTGTTCGCCCGCAATTCTTCAAAGCATATTCTTTATTATCTCCGGCAAAGGCTTGGCTATTCTTATTGGAAGTCGCTGGGTGCGCTGTATAAAAATTACTATAGCTTCGGTCAAAGCCTTATTGATAAAGTAGCCATTATGTCGGGCATGGCCAACCGCTTTTCATTTGATTTTGACGGGGAGGAACACCTGCATGAAATGGTTCGCCTTCAAAAGGGAGGCTTGCTGCTTAGTTCACATATTGGCAACTGGGAAGCGGCGGGTCATTTGCTTGAACGGTTAAATACAACGGTTCACCTGGTAATGTTTGACGGGGAGCACCAAAAAATTAAGGATTATCTCCATTCGGTTACCGGCAAAAAAAAAGCGAAAGTGATTGTGATCAGGGATGATCTGTCGCATATTTATGAAATTAATGAAGCGTTGCAAAACCATGGGTTGGTATGCATGCATGCCGACCGGTTTATGGAGGGGAATAAAACGATAACCGCAGATTTTTTAGGTGAACCAGCCCGGTTTCCCGCCGGGCCTTTTGTATTGGCGGCACAGTTTAAAGTGCCGGTGTGCTATGTGTTTGCCATGAAGGAAGGGGTTACCCATTATCATTTCCATTCCACTCCCATACAGCAGTACGATTACAGCAACAAAAAAGCGGCTATCCATAACATGCTCACCGATTTTACCGCTGCTATGGAGAAAAGGGTAAGGCAATATCCTGAGCAGTGGTATAATTATTATGATTTTTGGGGATAATCACAAACCGGTACAAACTACTAAGCTAAAAGAATTGCGGGCTTTTTAAAACGCAGTTATATATTCATCAGGCTATGGACACCTGGTTATCCATGATGGCAGATAGTTTCTGCAATTGCCTTGTAAAGCTTTCCATCATCCAATCTTCGTGCTGAACTAATTTTGCCGCCGTCGACGCTTTTTCATATTCCTGCATTTCCCCCAATCCAAAATACGCTTCAGCTCTATTTACGGCAATCCAGAATTTTTGTTCTTTTATAATGTCTTCCTGTTCCTTGCTAATGGCGCTGTTAGCGAGGCCTGCCCTGTCTTCCATATCCTTAATCTTTTTGGTGTCTCTTTCGCAAAGTTCCAAAACCTCCTGTCTCGTGCGGTTGGCCCACACCATGTCTGCTATCTTATCCTTTTTCTCAGGATACAAAGCGGTAGTGGTGCGAAGATGTAACAGGTAGGCGAGATTAATGCCGTTATGCCGGTTGTGTAAAAGATAAAAGCCCCGCTGGTAAAAAAGTATGGCGTTGTTGAGGTGATGCTCTCCCTGTCCTTCTTCAAACAGGTGTTTCTCTATAGAACCCGCCAAAGCCACTGTTTCCGGGTCATTGGTGGTAGCTAAATCAATTTTCTCCAGCAATTGAAGGGCTTCAGTAAGGGCGGTAACATAATCTGGCTGTCTTGCCTGGTAAGTGGCCAGGGCCAGCCGTTGAAAAAGATAGGTGTTGTTGGAAACAGATTGAGCGTCATGTCCTTCATACATCATTTGAAGGGCAGTGTTAAAAAGCGCTTTTGCAGCCTCAAACCGTTTGGTATCCAAAGCTTCTTCCCCTTGTTTAATAATAAATGCCAGGCTCTGGCTACGGGCAGGATTTGCTGCTTCATTGGCAATTGTCTTTTCGGTGAGGGCTTCACCGATCTGTTTAACCACACTATTCGCAGTTTCTTTTAAAGAAGGCGGAATAAGTCCTTCAATAAAAGTATATACCGGACTGTCTGGCGCTGGGCTGTTGATAACATTGTCTATTGTTTCACCTAAGAGTTTTTGAAAGCGGAGTACCTCAAAATAATCTATACTATCGCCGAGGTGTTTATAGCTGCTAATGGCAATATGGTTTACATCGAACGGGTAACCTAATAATTCTTCTGATATGATGATGGTGGTGCGTGGTTTTAAGGCATGCCTGATGCCTAATTCGTAAAAGGCATTTACGTTGGCTGTAGAAAGATCGGCTATAACAATGTCTGCCGAAAGCAACTGCTGATACATCTGTAAATCGATAGAACCCGAATGCAGGATTTCATCGGCCCGCATGCAAATAATATTTTTTCCTTCCACCACGGGTTTGATCAATGCCTGGTACGATTTGTCGAGATTGAGTTTTCGCCCCGAAGCCAGGTCGGTTTTTATGCCAAAGCCCATAACAACGAAACATTTTTTTTGTAAATCAGCCATTGTATGTCGTTTTATATAACGGTAATGATGAATCAGTTTGCTGCAATAAATGTTACCGTCGCGTGCAAGGCGTTAGAATAGTCTCAGCATTTTTTGCACTGCTCTTTTACCAGGGGGTATGAATTAAATGAACTGCTTTTATCGTTTAGTGCGGCAAACCAAGGATAGGTGGCAATTCCGCGGTTCTCTTTTTTGGGTGATGGCAGCGCTGCTGCTGCTGTTGTATCGTCCTCTAATTTACGAACCTTTTTGTAATTGGATGGAGTTGAGGAATTTCGATGCTTTCTTCATTAAAAGTCAAATACAAATCCTCCGTATAAGGCC
>CAYMKT010000043.1:12556-20232 GCA_964391065.1 uncultured Terrimonas sp.
GGAATTTCGATGCTTTCTTCATTAAAAGTCAAATACAAATCCTCCGTATAAGGCCCCGTTTAAAATGTTCACTTTTCCTTGTCTTTGTTCATTTATCATCAGATCGTTGTCATTAATATAAGCAATCCTGAAATTTTTGATCCTGAATGCAAAAGAATAGCTTAATTGTTTAACCGCTAAGCCGGCCGATAGTAAAGCATTATTAAACGGAACATAGTTTACGCCGATGGCTGCATCATAAAGTCCATCTTCCGTAAAAATAGCATCCACACCAAAATTAAAACGCTGCCATTTATAGCAAATACCTGCACCCAGCGCCCTTTGGTTTCGAAAACTATAACTGGTTTGTGCAGCAGCGAACGCATCGGCATACAATTCGGTGCCGGCCAGGTTCATGGCGTTGATGCCTATTTGTATGGCGGGACTGATCTTGTAGCTCAATGAAAAATCCACATCCCATTTCTGTTTGTTAATGGTGCTGTCGGTATAAATATTTGCTGTATTTCCATCGTCATCCACTGTTATTCTTAAAATATTGGGAATCCTCAGATCCTGCCATGTTGATTTGACCGATAGTCCAACGCTTAGTTTTTCATTTACTTTAAAGGAAGGGCTTACATAAGCGGAGTATTCTTTGAGCTTCGTGAGGAAAGAATCTATGATAACCTGGTTTGCCGGGTTAGAGATTTTCTCGTATGTGGCTTCCCGGTATTCATCCTGCTGGGTGTAAATAAAGCCTGCTCCCAGTGAAAAGCGGTCCGAAATCCGGAAGTAACCACCCAGTTTAGCATTGTTTTTAACATTGGTGAGCAGACTGATATTATAGGGTTTACTGCTTTTAACAATGGTGGATGGATTCCAAAAAACAGCTTCAGACATATCCCGTGCCGGCGAAAAGTTAAATCCGGTATTGGCAGTAAGTATTAACGGGGAGGTAAACAAAAATTCACCATATTTGATTTTACCCGTGCCAAGTGATATCGCCTGGAAGATGCCTGCATTTGAAACCGCACCGATAATGGGGGTTAAAGTGGTTAAGAGGTTTAAAAGAGCAGGGGCGCCTACTAAAGCCGTAGCCCCTGAAATTTGCCCCAGGCTTTGTTCCGGTTGCTGAACAATAGCGGTAAGTGCGCTATCTGCCCGGAAAGCGGGTAATTCAACTTCGTTACAGTTGGAATTGAATTTCCAGTCTTTTATGGTAACAAACGACTTTGTTTTATCCTTATTATTGGTATTCCGGTCTTCGGAAATGAACACGCGTTTTACCGATTCGCTGCATTGATCACAACCCGAAACAATATACATGCTCACCTGCTTGTCCTGCAGCGTGGAAAAGGGCACACCGGTATTGCATTCAAAATAGCCGGGAGGGGTTGATCCCGTGACCGTTGATTTCGACGGAACAAAAGAAGGTACAACCACAACGTTTTCTGCACCTTTTGTAGAATTGGCGCTTTGGTTCAGGCATCTTACTCTTCCCTTTATAACCAGGGTTTGACTAAAAGCTGCGTCATACACAATCAATAACAAAGCGGGAATTAGAATAGCTTTTTTCATAATTGTAGGTTTTAGTCTGCAAGGGGTTTATTCAGCAGTATGATATAATCATTCTGTAGTCGCCGCCAACGCCCTTATGGTATAAACCATCGAATGCACGCGCTGTTACCGGCAAATTATTTTAATAACAGCAGGCAAAGACCGGAATGCGTATTTTTCACAAGTGCAATGCAGGGTCTCATTTGAACCGCGGAACAGGTTAAACGGTCATCGCGCGGCAACCGGGTTTAATACAAAATCCAAATACATCTCCCTTGCGGAAATTTTAATGGCGGTTGTTTTATCCTCGAAACTTTGATGTGATGTGGTAAGGGTAATTTCAACCCCCTTAGCATAATTTTCCAATTCAAGATTGTAGGTGCCATCAGTGATAGACCTGGTATAAAACCTGGTGCCATCTACACTTATTTCCGCATCGCTAATGGGAATTTCCGCGGCTGTTTTAACCCGGCCGGTAATATGAATAATAAATATTTCCGGCTCCTTCGGTAAGTAAAAAGCACCCGCCAAAAATAACAGAAGTCCGAGAACAGGTCCGGCAAGTTTAATCCTGGAATCCAGCTTTATGCCATTTAGTGCTGCGTAAGAACGAATGGCTCCTGTTACCAGGGTGGCGGCCGATACACTTAAAATCAATAATATTAAATAGAAGGTACCCGACTCCATTTTTTCGGGCAGCAATTGCCGGTAGTAATACCATGTTCCCGCAAAAACGATTAACCCTGTAAATGCTGCGGCTATCCATTTTAAAACGGAAGTGCTAAGCAGGGGACGGGGCTGCGGCTTGTATGCCTTTCCCTTTTTATTATCGTCTGCCAGCTCATAATAATCATCAGGCTTTTTCCCCTCAATAATGAACGAAACAGCGTTGAATAGTATTCCCAGTTCAGGATGATCGATTGCGCCGTTCCAGTTGATTAATCTTGCCGCTTCAATTCGGCGGAAGGCCAGCGGAATTTTCACATCTTCCAGCAATAATGGTGCGAGTATTTCGCGCTGGGCTGCCTCGCTCGCTTCGTTTTTCACCCATTCCGAAGTAACCGAACGTTGCGTCCATATTACGATTACACATTTGGCGTTGTTCAGTTCCTCTTCAATAACGTTGTCGTATCGTTTACCCACCGGAATCTGCCTGTCCCACCAAACAGTCCATCCCTTTTGCTCCAGTATTTCAGCAATGACTTTTACGCTTGTTTTGTCCTCACTTGAATAACTTATGAATATATCGGCCATAATGCTCAAGATTTATACTTAATACAATTCCAAGCAGGCGATGTGAACTGGAAATAAGAGAGCGATCAAACGGGAGGCGGATCATGGAGAAGGAGACCATGAAGAATATCGGAGATTTTTTGAGGTACCGGACCATTTCCAGCGCTTAATGGGTATGGTAAGATACGATAATATCCCGCAACCTTTCATACGTTTGTCTGCCGGAATTATTTATGGAGATGTTCTATAAATAGCTGGTCGATGCTGTTCCTGAGTTTCAATACATCTCCTTCCGTACAATCTATATAGCTGTAAATAGCAAACATAGGCGGCATATCGGCATCTGTAATAAAATGAATGGTTTTAATAATGTTCTTTTTAGTACGTAATTCCATTACCCGTGCACATTGGAATTCATCCCAGCAAACATCAGATTTGCTGTATTCCGGTGTTAAAATACAAACCACCGATTTGGAATGCTGTATGGCGTCTGAAATTTTTTTGATCCACAAACCACCCGGAGGAATGCTTGTTCTGTCGTAAAAAATATTAAGCCCGGTTTGTTTTTGTTGTATTGCTTTTACAAATTGATGTACCTCGTCAGTTTGTTTGTGAGAATAACTGATAAAGAGATCATACATCGGTGCGGGCTTCTCCGGAATTTCAGAAGGCTGCTTTCCGTGTTCCCATGATCCGGTTTGTTCGTCGCTGCCAGGTCCGGGAATGGTATCAGGGGATCGCGGACTGAATGATGGAGCTGGGGAGGCTACTATTGTTTTTGGGTGTTGCCGGGATTGCTCGATAGCTGCTTTCACCGATTTAAATATGGGCAAGGCTTTTTCTGCCTGCTCCTGCCGGTACAATACTAATTTGATATTTTTCAGAGGGAGTCCGTTCTGCAGCCAGAAAACAGCATTGTCTAATAAAGCCGGTAGCATTTTTTCCATCGGCACCCTTTGATAGCCGGTTGCAAGCACCGGCATGGCTATTTCGTCATTCTCTTCATCAAAAGCGAAAGTATTAATACAACGAAAAATATTTCCCACTATGGTTTGGGGCTCGGTTGAATGGCGTTGCGGTTCAAAGCATAAAATTCTTTTAAAATTGAACTTGTTTTTTTGCGCTGCAGAGAGGGGAGCCGACAGCCAGCAGCCAAGCTGCGTGATCAAATCCACCTCTTTTTTTTCGGATAATGCCTGAACAGAAAGGCCCTGGTTTTGCAGTGCAAGAAATAGCGACCCCTGTAATGCCATATAGTCGTTGGGGAAAGCGGATACTACCAGTATATCCACCGCATGTTCTTTGGGGATAGCCGAAAGGTCGCCGATCAGCAATTGAATAACGGCCTGCCTGCCTTCATTCCGGGGTATTGTTATTTCAGAGAGCAGTTGCATCAATCTATTATTTACGGCAATATTGTAAAGTAATATCCACCCTGTTTTCTGCTTTCCACTGCTTCAAACTTTCCGTAAGGTCTTTTGCCGATTGAACCAGGTTGTTTTTGTCGTAGGCATAATAATGTGCGCCCTGTATGTCTGCAGGCAGGTTTTGTTCTGCACTTTTTTCATACAATAAAAAAACATCCCGTCCTATGGTATCGGCAATTCCCAGCTCATAAAAAACATTAGCGTTGGGCGCCGATATATCGCCTATTACCAAACCGGCGGTTTGTATTTGTTTGACAATATTTTCCGATAATTTGCCCACCCTGGGAATCATATCCCCTCTCACACATTCCATTGCCGCCGCTTCGAGGGCTGGTTTAATCAAATCATAAAATACGGTATCCGACCACGGCTGCGAAAAAGGCATTACCACAAAACAGGAAGGCACGTCAACAAACACTTCTTTCATATCTGCCGGCCCCATCGTTACCAGAAACTTATTCAGCATCCGGTATACAACCGGATGAAGTGTGTAATTGGCATTACTGTCCCGGTCCACGATCCCATCGAGGTGCAAATATTGAATCGTATCCGGAAAACAATCTATGCCCATGTCTATTAATTCCGATTCGTTTAATACGCCCCTTTTGCTGGTGTTGAGCACGTGAAGCATTTTCCATTGATCGCGGTACGACATGCTTTTTGATTTAGGTGGATAATTTTTCAATGCAGTATTTGAGCCATCCCATTTTTTCTTCACCTTCTCTCACACTGGCCCTGTCATAAATCTTTTTCAGATTTTCGGCGGTAGTCTTTTTTTCCCATGAGGCGGGATTGCAAATGAGTGCAGTACCAAGGTATTGCCTGGCGCCGGACTCGTTAAACTCGAGCACAGCAAGTTCCAGGGCGGTGGCCTGAACCCAGTAATTATTTTTCCGGATATTTTGTTGTCTTTCCACGGCGTATTTTACCAGTGGTAAATATCGCTTAAACTTATAGTCATCGGGGTTTTCAAAATACAACAGGGTAAGTGCGTTCACGCCGGGATAAAAATCTCTCGGATCGGCATCAAATCCTGCAAGATAGTTGTCGATAGATTTTTTTCTGTATTGAGAGGAGATGAGTTCATCGGCCTGTTCATCGTCCATAAATCCTTTGTATACGGCGCCCAATAGCCCGTTTGTTTCGGGGTCGGTTCCGTACCGGTCAATAATATTGAGCAATATTTGCTCCGCCTCCTCCCTTTGTTTTGTTTTATTAAAGGCAAGCGCCAATTGCTGTTCCAGGAAAACATCTCCCTTCCTTTCGTCTTGCACCAATGGTTTCAGCATGCGCACTACTTCATTAAACGCGCCTGTTGTTTTATACGCATCCATCAGTGCATACACGAGGTCGTAGTTATATTTTAGATTATTACCCTCTGCCAGTTCTATATTTTTGAGCTGCCCGGTAATCCTGGCTTTGTCTTTCTCAATTTTCAATTGCCCCGCATCATCCAGTCCCTCTTTCCTGCTTTCTTTGTCAAGGATTTTCCATTCGTTTACCAGCGAACGCAACTCCCGTTTAGTAAGATTAGTTTGATTGATAAATTCTTTGAAACTATCCGCGTTAGCCTGTAACACGTTTAACTTCGGGAAAATATAGCCCGGTATCATTTCACTGATGGGACTGTCGTCCTGGGCTTCCAGGGCATCCAGGTTTGCACGGATAATATTCGACAAGGCCGTGATCTTTTGTTTGCAATCCTTTACTTCGCCGTTTTCATAGCTATATGGGAGGGCGCGAAGCGGCGCTACATCGAATGGTAATTTTGTACTGACTTCGAATATACTAACGGTAGTAAAAGGCTTCGCAGCATGACGAATACCCAGTTCATAAAATACATTGGCATTGGCAAAGCTCAGGTCGGCAATGGCAAATTCGCAGTATAGCAGCCGTTCATACATCGGCTTATGAATAAGCCCGCCACCTTTTTCTTCGTCGGCACGTATGGGGGCCAATCCTGCCATTTCAATAGCCTTCTTAATAAAAGACGTGTATACAATATTAAAGTCCACTTCTTTTTTGTTGCCATCTGTTTTAATACCGAAAGGCATCAACACAAAGCATAAGCCCGGCATATATTATATTTTGAAGTTATCGGGAAAATGTTCCTTTTTTACATCATTTATCGCTGCCTTTAGCCCGATGTCGTACAATTCGAACCTGCTGCCGGCATTGCTCATTTCCGTTAGTGCATCGATCTGGCTTTGCGTATATTCTTTTTTCATCAAAGGCTTTAAGGTATCATTATCAATCCACAGGTTGTAACGTAAATAAGAGGTCATGCCGCCACCTGTTTTAACGCCCAGTATACAATCGTTTTCTAATTTTCCTATTTCTCCGTCAATTTCCCAGGCTGTGGGTGAGTTACTCAGCCATTGCATAATGAGCTGGTTATGCCAACTGGCATCCTGCATGAACATGTCGGGCAGTTGTTTCGCCCAACTCAGCAAATTATTTTTTTTAACATCGGCAGGGATTTTTTTCCATTTACTCATGCCGGTTCCTACCGAAACGATTAATAGTTTGTCGGCGCCGCATTTCCACTTAAAAGGGAAGCCCTGTAATGTGGCAACCATCAACAATTGCAGGGCGGGATTATTGGCCATGCTTACGCCGCCATCTATAAAAGCGGATTCACTAAGTCCCCCGCCCACGTCGATGATCTGCGGCAGAAAATAGGTGGGTGCGGCGGCGCTTGCCCTTACCGCTTTCCAAAGCAGTATATCTTTGTTCATGCCGTCTGCGCTATTGAAATATTTGCCGCCGGGATGGTTAATCAAAGGCCATATGCTATTGGTGTCGGCCCGTTTGGTAACAATACACAAGCCGGTTTTTATTTTATCACTTTCAAGCGTGATGTCGCCAAATAGTTTGATCAATTCGTCTTCCAGCGGCTTCGATTTATAAGCGGCTTTTATCAAATCTTCTATTTCAAATATTTTCCACCACTTATATTTTTTACCGAAAATTTTGTCACCGAGATCCATGTACATGTTTTTGATGTCCTGCACTTTCATGCCTGTTGCAAGGCAGGCGGCAATAATGGACCCGGTGCTGGTTCCGCCAATCAGATCGAAATAGTCGCAGAGCCGGAAGCTTTTATCACTTCCATGCTGTATGCGTAAAATGTCTTCAATGCTTTGCAGGTAGCCCAGCGATAAAGCGCCGCGAATGCCGCCGCCATCAAGCGCCAATATGCGTTTAGGTGTAGTTTTGTTGGAGAGATGTTCCTGGAGTGTCATGTTGTTGAGGTTTGTGTCGTTTAAAGAGAAGGTGGTGTTCAACGCAGGCCGGGTGTTAAAATAATCATTAATTCCTTCATTTACAACCCCTAAAAGGGTTATGTCCGATACAACCGTGCGTTGTTCAAAAAGTTACCGTTTTATTGATGCTTTATTGTCCGGGAAATGCAGATTGAGACTAGCACTGAGTGGTTTTAAGATATGAGCGATTAATCGTTTGACCACCTGCATTTCA
>CAYMKT010000043.1:20332-26488 GCA_964391065.1 uncultured Terrimonas sp.
AATTGACCTGTATAAAAAATATCGTGGTCATAAGAACGGCAGAAGAGATGGAAGAGGTAATAACAAGGGTTTAACAATCGCTTCGATTTTCTTAACAGGTTTAAGGATAATTCTGTGGGACCTTCATCTCCTGTCTGCAAGGAACGAGACAGTTTCTTTTTTTCATAAGCATTTTGTTTTACAAAGCTCCTGTTTCAACAGGAGTTTTTTTTGATTGGGTTTGGAATTTCCCACCTGTTTTTTTCAGATGCCGCTAATGGCTTTTCATTATATTTATTACCTGATGACCATTGCCTTTATTCATAACCAACGGGCATTTTTGCCGGAGATTGAAGCCTATATATCTTTTTTTTCAACCTGCCCGGGCATAACAACAGCGATTTGGGATCAAACAGCAACACCCGGCATTCAGGCAGATGTTGAATGGTATTTTATGGGAATGCATAGAAAGCGGAAAAAAAACAACGTGGTTATTCATGAATATGCGTCCGCTTCGCTACCGCCCTTTGCCACGGCGAAAAATGCTTTAAAAACATATTTTAATTGTGTGCCCGATTACAGGATATTTTACAGCCCGTACGTGCAACAACAGTTTGGTTTCACCCCCGGGGTGCCAGCAGGACTGCGTGCACATGGTGTAAAAATAAATGACCCGGTGTTAAAAAAGCGCCATGAAAAGCATTTTGATTTTGTTTATGCCGGCACGCTTGATGAAAAAAGAAACATTGAAAATCTTTTTCAATGTTTCACTACGGGAAACTTAAAGCATAAAACCTTGCTCATACTAAGCCGCGATTATGCGCAAATAGCAGACCGCTTATCGCCATATGGTAACATTTGTTTTAAAGGACCGGTACCCTATAACGAAGTATATTCCTGGGTGGTGCAGGCCAGGTATGGCATTAATTTCATACCCGACAAAACACCTTTCAATAAACAGGTAGCGGCAAAATTGTTAGACTACGCTGCTTGTGGTATTCCTGTTATCAGTTCAGATTACGAATGGGTGCGAACCTTTCAGCAACAGTATGGGGGATCATTTTTTTTCCTGGATAATGATTTAAACAACTTTACATGGGAGAATATCGGCAGGTTTAATTACGCCGCGCCCAATTTACAGGAATGGACCTGGGAAAATCAAATTGAAAAATCGGGTGTGCTGTCATTCCTTCAAAAAAAATTTCCCGAAATTTCTTTTCCATGACCGGATCACCCGGAAATGTTACCGGTTCCTTTTAATCCTGTCGAAGCATTTTTTTATAGAGGTCAAGCTGCCCGCTCCATATTTTTTGATTGATAAAATTTTCACTAACAAACTTTCTTCCGTTTTGTCCGTACTGCTGCCTGAGTTCCTTGTTGTCAATCAATTTTTTCAGAACGGTAACAAGTGCTTTCGGGTTTCCTTTTTCAAAAAACTCGCCGTTGATACCCGGGTTTAACGCATCTCTGCAACCGGGGATATCCGAAGCCACCACTGCCACTTCCATTGCCGCCGCTTCAATCAATACATTGGGAAAGCCTTCCCGCAACGACGGCAGGATGAGGATATCCAGGATGGCGTATACAGGTGTTACATCATACAGTTTGCCGGTGTACATCACGTTTTCGTCGTGGTATAATTGGGAAAGCAAATGCTTCGAAAATGGATTTTCCTCAACCAATGGGCCTGCAATCACCAATCGCAGGGTGGGATATTCTTTAGTGAGTTCATTAAATGCATCGAAAAGAATTTCTATTCCCTTGTCTTTTGATAAACGGCCAACAAAACCAATTACGATATTATTGCCTGTTAAACCCAACCCGTTTTTTAATTGTGCGGCGCTGTCGGCCGTAGTACTGTTATGCGAAAAAGAATGAAGATCGATCCCGTTGCAACTCCCATTACCAATAACGTGCCCCTTGCCAGGCGTTAAAATTTTTCTGTTTTCGGCATGGGTTTTCAGGGTGGGGCTAACTACAATAACTTTTTTTGCTATACCACATGAAATTCTTTCGGTGGCGGTAATCAGGCTGCGCACCAAACCATGTTTGGTATCCGACAATAATCCGTGCAGGGTGAACAACCTGTTTTTATTACCGGTGATCCACGAAGCCAGCATAATCAGAAATCCCGACTTGGGGTTGCCCGCATTGATAATATCCGGCTGCTCCAACCTGATGATTCGCATAATGCGGAAAAGCTGAACAAGATCGCTGAACGGCGAAATTCTTTTGGTAAAATCCAGGGTAAACAACCGGGCGTTTTCCCGCTTGGCCAGCATACTGATCTCTTCTCCCGGGCCGCTTATAATGATTACTTCAAATCCGTTTTTTACTAAAAACGCTACCTGCCCTTTCAGAAAATTAGCACAAAAAGAACTCGAAACTCCCAATAAAATCTTCGGCATAATAACTTATATCGGTTAAAAGTAAGTGTTCATGATAAAAGGGTAAAAATTTATTCAATGCAGGTACAAAAGATTATTTTAGCGCTCCATCTTTACAACCATAGTCTGCCTTGCATATCATCTTTAATATTACCGTAGGTTTAGTATACATTACCGGCTTCAGTTTCCTGTTCCTGTGGCTGAACAGGAATAAGGGAAAACCAGTAGCGGGTAAATGGTTAGTTGCCGCATTGTTGGCGAAGGTAATGGCAGGCATGGCTTATGGTTATATATATGCGCATTATTTTCCGGTAAGCGATAGTTGGGTTTATTTTGAGGAATCGCTGAAGGAACATCAACTCCTGCTTGACAACCCAATCCAATTTTTTTCTACCGGTTTGCAATTCAATGATCCGGCCAATCTTTTTTCAACCGCCGATAATGCCGCATGGAGCAATGCAGGTGAGAATATATTAATTAAGCTGCTTGCTATTTTTAACCTGCTAAGCGGAAGTAATTACTATGTTGATGTGATTATTTTTAATGGCTTTTCATTTTTTGGACTTTACCTCATTTACCTGGTGGCATTTCATTTTTTTGAGCGGAACAAGCTGCCGGTATTTTGCGTGATCTTTTTTCTTCCTTCCTGCCTGTTCTGGAACAGCGGTATAGATAAAGACGGGTTAATGCTGTGCTGTACAGGAATATTGATTTACGCGTTGTTTCATTGCTGGTATAAAAGCGTAACCTGGTGGCGGATTGCATCGGCTGTATTGGCTTTCCTGTTTCTTTTTTTATTGCGTAACAGCACTGCGCTGCTACTGCTGCCTGCTTTGCTGGGCTGGTGGTTGGCTATCCGGCTATCAAACAGGAAAGCGTACCTGCCATTCATTATCATTTATGCCATCTGCATTGTATGCTTCTTTCTTACAACTTATCTTTCGCCCGCTTTTAACCTGCCCGCTAAACTTGCCGAAAAACAACACCAGTTCCTGGCACTTGAAGCCCATACCGTTTTGCCTTTAACTGCGCTGCAACCTGTTCTTAAAAGTTACATGGAAGTTTTACCACAGGCATTAAACCATATTTTTCTGCGCCCTTATGTTACAGAAATAAAAAGTCCTTTTCACCTGATGGCATTCCTGGAAGTATGGTTAATTATAATAGCGGTAGTGATTGCTTTGGCATCCGCTAAACGCAAATTGTTTACATCTTTACAACAGCCATTCTCTTTATTCCTGCTTTTACTCGCCCTGAGTGGGTTTTTACTGATTGGATATACCGTACCTTTTACCGGAGCCATTGTTCGGTACAAAGCTGTTTACGCTGTATTTTTTTTGCTTCCTTTTGTAGGCGCACTAAAATTTAGTGAAACGGCAGATAAGAAAGCTTAAGCAAATTACAAATAATGTATATATTTATTATTTTAAACAAATCAGTCAGTTTTTTAGTGGTAGTCTGCATATTTTTAATTTTATTTGTTTTTTATTCAAAAAAAACAATAGTTTTGCCTCAATTTAAATAATCAGGAAAAAAAAATTACATATATTAAACTTTAATTAGATGGAATCACTTCGGTTTAATGCTATTAATCATTTATCTGGACTCGGGAAAGAGATCCTGGTGGAAGGCTCTGGTAAAATTACCGCTATTTTCGGGGAGAATGTATTTACCATGAAAACGGCGCGTGAGTATTTAAGCGATGAAGCGTACAAAAGTTTGGCGGCTTCTATTAAATCCGGCAAAAAAATTGACCGTACCATGGGTAACCATATTGGTGCGGGTTTAAGACATTGGGCCGAAGCAAAAAAAGTGACCCATTTTACGCACTGGTTTCAACCTTTAACAGGTACAACAGCCGAAAAACATGATTCTTTCTTTACCTTAAAAGGCGATGGCACTCCTATCGAAGAATTTGACGGTGCAGCGCTTATACAGCAGGAACCCGACGCGTCTTCTTTTCCTTCCGGTGGTCTCCGCGCTACTTTTGAAGCAAGAGGTTACACTGCATGGGATCCTACTTCGCCCATCTTTATTATGAATATTGGAGATGCCAATACATTATGTATTCCTACCATATTTGTTTCATACACAGGCGAATCTTTAGACACCAAAACCCCGTTGCTGCGTTCGCTTGAAGCATTGAATAAAGCCGCGGTAGACGTTTGTAATTATTTCGATAAAAATGTTACTAAAGTAACCGCCACTTTAGGCTGGGAACAGGAATATTTTGTGGTAGATGGCGGATTGGCAAATGCGCGTCCCGACCTGGTGATGACTGGTCGTACGGTGTTTGGGCACGCTCCTGCCAAAGGGCAGCAGTTGGAAGATCACTACTTCGGTTCTATCCCGGAGAGGATTTACGCCTTTATGAGAGATTATGAAGAAGAGGCTTACCGTTTGGGTATTCCTTTAAGAACCCGTCATAACGAAGTGGCTCCCGCACAATTTGAGTGTGCGCCCATTTTTGAAGAAGCTAACCTGGCTGTGGATCACAATATCCTGTTAATGGATGTGATGACCCGTATCGCAAGGCGGCATAACCTCGTTGCGTTATTGCACGAAAAGCCGTTTGCCGGGATTAACGGAAGCGGTAAACACAACAACTGGAGCATGTCTACAGATACCGGGGTTAACCTGCTGGCGCCGGGTAAAACACCCAAAACCAACCTCATGTTCCTTACCTTTTTTGTGAATGTAATAAAAGCGGTGGATGATTATGCTGAATTGCTCCGCGCCTCTATTGCTTCTGCGGGTAACGATCACAGGCTGGGCGCCAATGAAGCTCCTCCTGCTATCATCTCTGTATTTATTGGCAAATACCTGAACGAGGTATTAACTGAAATTAAAACCAGGGTAGGCGATAACTTCACCGAACAGGATGAGATATTGTTGAAATTAGACATCCACAAAAATATTCCGGAATTATTACTGGATAATACCGATCGTAACCGTACTTCTCCCTTTGCTTTTACCGGTAATAAATTCGAATTCCGCGCTGTGGGCTCAACCGCTAACTGTGGTATTCCAATGACTACGCTCAATGCGATTATGGCCAACACTTTAACCGAGTTTAAAAAAGAAGTAGATGCACTGATCGAAAAAGGCGAAAAAAAGGAAATCGCTATCATGCATGTTATCCGCGAATACATTGCCAGTTCCGAAAAAGTATTGTTTGAAGGCGATGGCTATAGCGATGAATGGCACCATGAAGCTGAAAGACGTGGTTTACCCAATGTAAGAACCACGCCGCTGGCTTTGGATGCGATGGTAACCGACAAGGCTAAAAAATTGTTTGCTGACCTTAGTATTTATAACCACTCCGAATTGGAAGCAAGGCATGAAATAGAGTTGGAGAAATACATCAAGAAGGTACAGATTGAAGCGCGCATTATGGGTGAACTTTGCACCAGTCACATTTTACCAAGTGCAGTGAAATACCAGAACATCCTGATCAACAATATCAGGGGACTTAAAGATCTGGGCTTGTCCGAATCGTCCTATGCCAACCAACTGCAGATTCTCGAAAAAATATCTGAACATATCAGTCAGGTTGCCGATGGCGTTGAAAAAATGATCCAGGCAAGAAAAGTGGTGAACAAAATTGAAGATACCCGCACTAAAGCTATCGCTTATCAAAGTCAGATCAAGGATACATTCTTTGATAGTATCCGTTATCATGTTGACAAGCTGGAACTGTTGGTGGATGACCAGTATTGGTTACTACCCAAATACCGCGAATTGTTATTTCTGAGATAGTCATCACGCTTAAAGATATACAAGGCCCCTG
>CAYMKT010000044.1:0-26358 GCA_964391065.1 uncultured Terrimonas sp.
AACGCAATGTTCGCAGTTTTCCAAGATGCTCATCATCAAGCGCTACTCACAACAAGCTTAGGATTGCTGATCATAGCAGTTGACCTGTTTATTGGGTTATTTGCTGTTTTCATGCTATACAAAACCAGTTGGGATATCATTGCGAAAAGAAAGAAAATAGAAACTTTTTGACTAATGCTTCGTATTATTTTTTTGGAACATAATGGTAAGATTCACCCCAGACCGTTACTAAAACCGGGTATTTTGATTTTTTTAATACTGCATAATTCAGTTCGAGATATTCATCATCGCCCCAGTAAGGAAGCCGGTCCCAAACTACATGCCCCATTTCAAGTTCATGTCCCGGCATGACTAACTTAGGGTTAAAGCCCCTTACAATTCTGAAAATATCCATCGTCCACGCATTGGGCATCAACACATCAACCCCGTGATTTGAACCAACCTTGTCGATCCAGTCATAGTCGATCATGAAATCTCCCTCATTGATCTGATCTCCAAGATGTGCTAATGTAATTCTTTCAGGTGTGGTAACCAGGTAAACATTATTGTCGATAGCGTTCATCTGGTGCCCTGGATAAACAATCATATTCAGCGAACAACTCCTGAGTTTTAATGTTTGTTGCTTTTCAGCAATTCTTTCCAGGTGAGTTATGCGTTCATGAATAGAATCACTTTTCCAAACCTGATCGGGTGCAACAACCGGCAATCCTCTTTCAAGAAATTGCAATGCCATTTCCTTATCTGCATGATCCGGGTGGCGATGTGAGATCAGTAACACATCACACTGCGCAGCAAGCCGGCTTACCTGTTCCACACTCATCGCAAAATCAGGAGAGCCGGAAGTGATGCCCGTTACCAGGTCAAAAGCAATCGTTACTGTTTTAGTGCGGGCAATGAACCCCATATTATACACTTTCCATATCCGCACACCTTTTTCAACTTTGGTGGTTTCCAGTTCTTTGATCACCTGGTCAACGCTTTGCCTGAAAAACTGCTGCACGGGTACACGATAAACCGCAAAGGCATCATGAAACACAGCATCCATTAACAATTTGGCCATGTTCCGTTCCCTGTGTTCCGGCAGTGTTGGAGGATATGCTGAAAGCATTGCACGAACGGTGTCAAGAAAAACTTTATCCTGCCGGTCAATATAATCATTGTCCTTTTGACTCAGTTGTGGATCAGGTTTTCCTGCAGCCTTTTTTTTATCGTATTGCTGAGCACTTACATTTCCTACAGTGCAAAAAAGCGATATCCATAAAACGAAGGCACGAACTTTTATCCGCATCATTTTTTTGGCGAAAATACGGCCGATGCACAACGATATTTAATTTAATCCTTGTTCATTCCCGCCTGTATTTATAACACCCTTTTTAGATAGCGATACTAACACCCGCTCCGACTTCTTCTTTTTTTCTTTAATTGCAGTGGCACAGTTTCTTATTCAATATCCATCCAATTGTAGTTTGTACCCTTTTGCGGTGAGGCGCTTTTAGGGATTCATATTCGGCAAACTTTTTCTCCGGAAAAACTAGTGTGGAACGGGCACAAAAAAAAACGGGATATGAAATCCCGTTAGGTGGAGCTGCAGGGAGTCGAACCCTGGTCCAAACAAATCCGCCATACGCTTTCTACATGCTTATTCAATGATTCATTGTCGGGGATAAACCGGACATCAACAAACCAATCTATCCCTTAGCTGGATGGTCTTAAGTTATGATCACAGCCTTTCATAACAGCAACCCGTTTTGTTTTTATGTCGGCGGCGGCGCCTGGTAACAGGCAAACCTGCGCGGCGGCCCTAATGACTATCTAATCACTGATTAGGCAGCCATGGCATACTGAGTATTGCCATTTAGGTTTTGAATATTCAGATTAAGGTGCTAATTATCCAACGCACCGCATGCTTACACGTACAAAGAACTTTGCTGTCAAAACCGGTCAGCCCCGGAGACAAATTTGAAAATTTGAAAATGAGACAATTTGAAAATGAATACAACATTATCTCTTCACAAAGCGACAGCAAATATACAAATAAACCAGCAAGCTGCCATACATCAACCTTTCAGCACTGACCCAGGCAGCAGGGCAAGGCCGCAGTCCCGGCAGGTTCCATTTTCAAATTTTCAAATTCTCAAATTGCTTACTTCCCCCTCCCCCATCCAAACCAGTCGTTACCATTGGCGTAAATAAGTAAGCCGAATAATATCACCATGCCTACGATCTGCGCATATTCCAGAAATTTATCGCTGGGCTTACGGCCGGAGATCATTTCGTATAAGGTAAACATTACGTGCCCTCCATCTAAGGCAGGTATTGGCAATAAATTCATGAAGGCGAGCACAATGGAAAAGAATGCGGTGATGGTCCAGAAGGTTTCCCAATCCCATCCGTAAGACGGAAATATAGACCCCATCGCCTTAAAACCACCCACTCCTTTATAGGCGCCTGTTTCGGGCGACAATATTTTCTTGAACTGGTCAATGTAAAACTGCAGTTGTTCACCCGCCATTTTTACGCCTGCCGGAAAGGCCTGCAGTACACTGTATTTAGTTACATTCAATTTCAGCACGCCCATGCTATCTAATTCGTTAATGGAACTTACCGTGGCAAAACCAATGGTACCATCTTTATTAACCAGCGTGGGCAATGTTACCGTATCTGCCCCCCTCAATACATTCAACTGAACCGTTTGCTCTTTGTTTTTTTCGAGAACGGTTTTTAATTCATCAAAAAACAAGGCCGACTGCGCATTTACAGTCAATACCTGATCGCCATTTTTAAGCCCGGCACGATGCGCGTTACTTGAATCCTGCACCTCCTTAACGATAACCGGAATGCGGGGTTCCAGTAAAGGCGTACGGTTTCTTTTCTTCTCTACCAATTTTCCGATAAGGTCAACGGGAAGCTTAACGGTTTGCAGCTTGGCGTCTCTTTCAATCGTTACATTTTCACCAAGAATCAGTTTTTTTACAATATCCGTATAGTCTTCAATAGGCTGGTCATTCACGGCCAATATTTTATCGCCGTTTTTAAAACCCAGGTCAAACATTAAGCTATCCCTGAATGCCAATCCATATTTCATTGAGCTCACCGGCACTTTCTTCTCTCCCCATACCAGTAGTATCATCGAATAAATTAAAAACGCCAGCAACACATTCATGGTAACACCGGCAAGCATAATAATCAAACGCTGCCATGCAGGTTTACTCCTGAATTCCCAGGACTCGGCAGGTTTCTTCATCTGCTCTTTATCCATGCTTTCATCTATCATGCCGGCTATCTTTACATATCCGCCCAATGGCAGCCAGCCCACGCCATATTCGGTTTCCCCCACTTTCTTTTTAAATAAAGAGAACCAGGGATCAAAGAACAAATAGAATTTTTCGACCCTGCATTTAAACCATTTGGCGGTAAGAAAATGTCCCAGTTCGTGAATAACCACCAGTATTGAAAGTGACAGAATTAATTGTCCG
Source organism: uncultured Terrimonas sp. (assembly GCA_964391065.1). Lineage (GTDB taxonomy): Bacteria > Bacteroidota > Bacteroidia > Chitinophagales > Chitinophagaceae > Agriterribacter. The sequence continues at coordinate 3,477 of CAYMKT010000044.1, forward strand.
GCCTGTAAACCCACAGAAGCCCAGTTTATCGCTAATAATGTTACCATTTATATATTACCTGTTTTTATTGATGCGCCATGAAATGACAGGAAAAAAAGTTTTGCCGGTTTTGCATTCACAACGTTCATCGTTATATATCAATTAAAGAAGCGGCAAAATTACGTGCCTCAGCGTCGCTCTCAAAATATTCTTCCAATGAAGGTTTTGCGATAAAAGCTATTTTCTCCATCGATCTTTCTACCATTTCTGTCATATCTAAAAAGCCGATCCTGTTTCGCAAAAAGCCGTATACGGCAATTTCGTTAGCGGCATTGAGCACGCAGGGCATATTACCACCACGACCTAATGCTTCACCGGCCAGTGCCAGGTTGCGAAAGGTTTTAATATCCGGCTTCTCAAAATGAAGAGAAGAAGACTTCGAAAAATCGTACCGTGGAAAGGTATTGGGTAAACGCTGTGGAAAAGAAAGCGCATATTGTATGGGCAGTTTCATATCAGGCAATCCCATCTGGGCTTTAATACTGCCATCTTCAAACTGCACCATGGAATGTATGATGCTTTGCGGATGCACGATTACCTGTATTTGCGACGGCTCAAGGTTAAACAACCACCGCGCCTCAATCATCTCCAACCCCTTATTCATTAATGTAGCCGAGTCAACAGAAATTTTAGCCCCCATATTCCAGTTAGGGTGTTGCAGGGCATGCTCTTTTTTTACGTTAACGAGAAAGTTGGGTTTTTTTCCAAGAAAAGGTCCCCCGGAGGCCGTTAACACCACCTTTTCTATTTTGTTCCTGGTTTCGCCAACCAGGCACTGAAAAATGGCTGAATGCTCAGAATCAACAGGTATAACGGGAACCCTTTTCTCCACTGCTTTTTGCATCACAATATCCCCGGCCACTACCAGCGTTTCTTTGTTGGCCAACGCAATAGCTTTACCAGATTCGATGGCCTTTAACGTAGACTTTAACCCTGCAAAACCAACAATAGCCGCCACCATCATATCGTAAGTATCAAACAGCGCCACTTCTTCCAACGCGGTTTCACCGGCAAAAACTTTTACACCGGTAGCAGCCAGCGCATCTTTAACCGCCGCATATTTGCTTTCATTTACAATAACTACTGCATTAGGATTAAATTTCAGGGCCTGTTCAATTAACAAATTCTCGTTGGAATGGGCGGTTAAAATTTCCACTTCAAATTTATCCGGGTTGGCTGCAATTACTTCCAGCGCCTGTGTGCCAATGGAACCTGTGGAACCAAATATAGCGAGTCGTTTTTTCATTCAATATTATTGCGAACAGGTTAAGTTAGGCATTCAAGATACTGCATGTACAGCCATTGGTAAAAATTATCTGGCTGGCGTTGGGTATAGGAGCGGCGTTGTGCCTGCTATTCGCCCACCAGGTAATTATTCAACTCATCTGCTATCTTCCTGTCATTGCTTAAACGCGGAACCTTGTTTTGTCCGCCGAGCTTTCCGATACTTTTCATGTAATCGATAAAACCATTTTTTCGCACAGTCCTTATTTTTAGCGTTTGCAGGATGTTTCCGGCAATGAGATCATCGTAATAGATATTCTTTCCTCTCAGGTTTTCATCCACGGCAATCGAAAAATCCTGCAGGTCGCCGGGAGGATTGTCAAATTCTACAAACCATTCGTGATAACTTTTGCCTTCGCCCTCGTTAACCCGCGGCGCTACGGTAAATTCGATAATCTTTAACCCTTCTTTTTCTGCCGCCTTCATTAAACTGTATTCAACCTCTTCGCCAATAACGTGCTCACCAAAAGCGGAAATGTAATGTTTGATGCGACCGGTAACCACAATCCGGTAAGGGTTGGTAGAGACAAATTTTACAATATCGCCCAGGTTGTACGACCACAACCCCGCATTGCTACTGATAATCAATGCATAATTCTCACCGCATTTTACATCTTTTAAGGAAAGCCGGGTTGGGTTATCCTGTAATATTTCCTGGGCCGGCACAAATTCAAAGAATATTCCAAAGTCTGTGTTCAGTAATAATCCTTCGTGTTGCTGGGAGTCCTGGAATGCAAAAAAACCCTCCGAAGCCGGATAGGTTTCAATAGTATCGATTTTTTTACCGATACTTTCGTACAGCCGGGCTTTATAGGGTTCAAAATTTACGCCGCCCTGTACCATTACATTAAAGTTGGGAAACAGGTCCTTTATTTTTTTACCGCTTCGTTGCGTTAGCCGGTCAAAATACATCTGCATCCAGGGTGGTATACCACTTATGATAGTCATATCCTGGTTAATGGTTTCATCTACGATCTTCTCCAGTTTGGTTTCCCAGTCTTCAATACAATTGGTTTCGTAACTGGGCAACTGGTTGGCGCGCAGGTAGCGGGGTATAAGATGATTGGAAATACCGCTTAAACGGCCCGTGGGTATACCGCCCACCCTTTCCAGTACGGGGCTGCCGCTTAAAAAAATCATTTTGCCACCGGCGCTGGCATAGTTACCGGTTTCGGTCATATAACAAAAAAACGCATTTCGTGCCGTATCAAAATGGTTGCTTACCGAATCTTTGGTAATAGGAATATATTTTACGCCGCTGGTAGTTCCGCTGGTTTTGGCAAAATAAAGCGGTAATCCCTTCCACAATACATTATGTTTACCTTGCTTTATACGCTCAATATAGGGCTTAAACGCCTCATAATCCCTGATGGGAACAGCGGTTTTAAACTCCTCGTAAGAACCTATCTCATTGAATGCGTGCTCTTTACCAAATTCTGTTTTTCTGCCCGTTTTTATCAGCTCCTTCAAAATCCGTTCCTGGTCATCCAGGGCCGTATGCATCGATTTTTTGACTTGCTTAAATATGTAACCGGCAAATGGTTTCGCTAATATGGATTTAATTTTCATGTGCGTTCGGCATGAATAGTTTGATTGGCAAAGATAGCTTTACATGGCCAAAGCGGCACGTTAAGCCAGCAAGAATTTTTCTATCAATTCTTTGTCATAAAGAAAATTAACCCTACTTTTGCAATCCTTAAAATTTGCCTCATGTTTGCAATCGTTAAAATAGCCGGTCAGCAGTTTAAAGTTCAGCAAGGACAGAACCTGTATGTTCCGCATTTAGATGGAGTAGCGGGTGATACTTTAGAATTTTCTGACGTATTGCTGTCGGATAACGGCGACACCTTATCAACAGGCGCCGATGTAAAAATAAAAGTAAAAGCTGAAATCGTTGGCGAAGTGCAGGGCAACAAAGTAATCGCCTTTAAAATGAAAAGAAGAAAAGGCTTTCGCAAAAAACACGGGCACCGAACTTTGTTTACACACATTAAAGTAACTGATATTGCATAACTGAAATTCGAATCCTGAAATTCGAAATTCAAAATTGTAACTTCTAAATTAAAAACAATGGCACATAAAAAAGGGGAAGGCAGTGTAAAAAATGGCCGCGACTCACAAAGTAAAAGATTAGGTGTAAAGATATTTGGCGGACAACCTGCAATAGCCGGAAACATTATTGTACGCCAACGTGGAACTTCTTATCATCCCGGTAAGAATGTTGGATTAGGAAGAGACTTCACTTTGTTTGCATTGAACGATGGCGTAGTAGAATTTAAGAAAGGCAGAAACAATAAAACCTTTGTTTCTATTGCCTCTGTTGAAGCTTCCGTTTAAAAAAAAATTTTGCGGTTAGAAAAATGTTTTTACTTTTATGGCGTTAATCCATTATTAACTAACCATTAAATTCTAAAAAACATGGCAACTGCAAAAAAAGCGGCTGTAAAAAAAGCAGTAAAAAAAGCTGTAGTTAAAAAAGCTATTAAAAGAGCTGTAGTTAAAAAAGCGATCAAGCGGGCTATAGTTAAAAAAGCGATCAAGAAAGCTATCGTTAAAAAAGCGATTAAGAGAGCTGTAGTTAAAAAAGCTATAGCAGCCAAGAAGAAATAGTTTTTTCTTTAGCAGCAAAAAGATAGTAAGTCCTGGCAAGCCGGGACTTTTTTTATTCCCCGGATCGCCGTAAACCTTCAACAGCACAGGCTTTTAAAGCAATGCCCTGTTTACCGCGCTCTCCATTCGCCAAATGTAAAATGGCTCCGGCTTCAGCCCACAGAACGTCAAAGACAGCGCAAACAATAGAACAAACCAACACTCATTCTCACCTGGAAAATGGTGAAGGCGGTTGCCTTTACTTCATAATAAAAGCCGGATTCAGGAATTCTATTACCGTATTCCCGTTAGTCTTTAACTCCAAAAAACATTATTTCTCCACCAGTACATTGAACCCTTTTAATGCACGATGAGTAGTGTAACGATATCAATGCGCCAGTGAAGAAGTGACGAAGCTGTTTTCTATGAAGGAGTGAAAAACGTGAAATCCTGTTCGTAAAGAACGATATTGTACTTTTGTGCATAACTTTTTTTTAACAGCCACGATTGATTTTTATGACCGACAACTATCATATCGCTGATCAGTTTTCACTGCTTTCCAAATTAATGGATATTCATGGTGAAAATAGTTTTAAGGCAAAATCTTATGCGATTGCTGCCTATACCATAGAAAAGCTACCGGTGCAATTGATGGATTTACCGGGCGAAAAAATATTTAGCATAAAAGGCATCGGGGATGCTATCGGCAAAAAAATAATAGAGATAATAGAAACGGGAAAATTAACCGCACTGCAGGAGAGCCTGCAAAAAACACCACCCGGTATTCTTGAAATGTTAAATATAAAAGGACTTGGCCCCAAAAAAATAGCAGTGATATGGAAGGAAATGGGAATGGAATCCATCGGTGAGTTATTATACGCCTGCAACGAAAACAGGCTGATGCTCTTTAAAGGCTTTGGCGAAAAGACCCAGCAAAATGTAAAGACCTACATTGAGTTTTACCTGCGCAGCAAGGGCAGCTACCTGTTTGCCGAAATCGAATCGTACGCGCAGCAGATACAGCAACAACTCACTGCACAGTTTCCGCAGCAACGATTTGAATATACCGGCGCGTTTGCAAGACAGCAGGAAACAATTGATCAACTGGAATGGGTATGTACGGTTGATCGCAACGTACTGGAGCCTTTTTTTACTGCAAACCAGTTTGCGGTTGTTGAAAAAACGGACTCGGCCATTAGTTTTAAAGGCGATGAAAATGTTACCCTTACTTTTTATAACGCTCAAACCGAAAATTTCGGAACGGTTTTGTTTCATACCTCCTGTTCCGGCGCTTTTTTAAATGAGTGGGAAAAAAAATATCCCTCAACACAATCCTTCAGCGAACAGGAACAGATTTTTACAAGCGCGGGGGTGCCCTATATTCTTCCATGCATGCGCGAAAAAGAAACCATTATCAACAAAGTTTTAACCCGCCCCCTGCCACAAATCATTCAGCCCTCCGATGTAAAAGGTATTATTCACAGCCATAGCGACTGGAGCGACGGCAGGCATACCATCAGGGAAATGGCCGAAGCCGCCGCAGAGAAAGGATTTGAATACCTGGTAATCAGCGACCACAGTAAATCGGCATTTTATGCCAATGGCTTAAAAGAAGACCGGATAAAAGAACAACAGCTTTATATTGATTCGCTCAACGAAGCATTGCAACCTTTCAAAATATTTAAAAGTATCGAGGCCGACATTCTCAACGACGGTAGCCTCGATTATGCTGACAGCATACTGTCTACGTTCGACCTGGTAATCGCCTCTGTTCACTCCAACCTTAAAATGACGGAAGAAAAAGCGATGATGCGGGTATTAACCGCCGTTCAAAACCCATATACCACTATACTCGGTCATATGACAGGAAGGTTGCTGCTGAGCCGCGAAGGATACCCCCTCGATCATAAAAAAGTAATTGATACCTGCGTTGCGCACGATGTAGTGATAGAATTAAATGCGCATCCCAGAAGGCTCGATATCGACTGGCGCTGGATAGATTATGCGCTTGAACAGGGCGCCATTATATCCATCGACCCCGATGCCCATGCGACCGACGGATATAATGATATACGTTATGGAGTACTGGCAGCTCAAAAGGCAGGGTTAACCCGGCAGCATAATTTAAGCAGCTATAGCCTGCAGGAATTCGAGCATTTCATCCAAAAAAGAAAAGCGAAAAAAGGGATATAACCCACCTGTTTCGATGGCATGTATTATTTTGGTATCCTTATCCACCAAATCGCCATACATGCCAAACATCAGGACAGGGTTCCATTTTCATAAACCGGCAGTTCTACATAAAATGTAGTGCCCTTGCCTTCTTCGGTATCGAACCAGATATTCCCCTTCGATTGTTCCACTATGCCTTTGCATATTGCCAGTCCCAAACCCGTTCCGGAGGTTTTTGTGGTAAAATTCGGTGTAAACATATTCGTTAGTATGGTTTTAGGAATACCCAGGCCATTATCGCTGATACTGATCACCAGGTGATGATCGTTGCTATGCTCATTTATTTTAACAACCCCGTTTTTATTTTCCGGAATGGCTTCGATGGCGTTTTGCAAAAGGTTCGTAAAAAGCCTGTTGATCTGTGTTTTATCGGCATCCACCAGCAATGGTTCTTCACGGGGCTGCCATTCTATGGTTACTTTTTCCTGCACATCGTGAAGATACACCAGCGAGTTCAGCAGTTGATTGATATCGAATACTTCATTCTTAGCATTGCCGATATTGGCAAATTGCGAAAACTCGGATGCAATGCGCGACAAATGATCAATCTGCTCAACGAGCGTTTCTGCCACATTTGATGATAGCTCTTTAACGTTCGGTGCATTATTATTAATGGCCTTTTGCAGGTATTGAATACTAAGCTTCATCGGCGTAAGCGGGTTCTTGATTTCATGGGCCACCTGCCTGGCCATTTCACGCCAGGCGCCTTCCCTTTCTGTTTTGGCCAACGCCACGGCACTCTCTTCCAGTTTTTGCACCATTTTATTGTATTCTTTCACTAATCCGCCAATTTCATCTTTTTTCGTCCAAACAATTTCCGCATTGTGTTTACCGAGGTTCACATCCTTCATCATGGCCCTTATCAACAAAAAAGAACCGGTTATCCTGTTAGTAAGAAACAAAGCAATAATACCGGACAACAGAAATATGAAGGCATTAAGATTAATGATGGTCACCAAAAAGCTGGATATTTCCTGCTTAAGCCGGTTTTGTGAATTGAAATAAGGAATATTAAGATAGCCCAGCGCTTTCCTGTTATCGCTCATTACCGGCACATAGATGCTGAGGTATTTCATTCTTCCATATTGTTCTTCCTGTACAAACTGAATTTTCTTTTGCCGGCTGAGATTGTAAAACGCAAGCGGGTCCATCATCCGGCTTAAAACGCCCTTGTTATATACAAAAGGCTGGGAGGATATTTGAAGCGACCCATCGGAATTATAGAGGTTAATGTCAACATTGTGCGCCTGGGCCATATCGGTAATTTGCTGCCGGATAGCTTTACCATATGCAGAATCATATACCTGAATAAAATCGTCCATTAACCGGTGATCACTGATCTTGTTTTTTAAATTAGTGGAGATATCCTGTATGGAGCGGCTCAGCTTATCACGGTTAGTCTTATTATACGAAGCGGTAAAAAACAGGATGGTTGCCGCGCCCACTACTATAAAAGAGAATACACTTACAAAAATAACGGTGCCGTATATCTGTGAACGAATATTAAAATCTGTTATCTCCCGCAATGCACGCCATCGAAAACCCGATTGAATAATGATGCTTGCCACCTGGAAAAGAGCTACCAGTAAGAGGAAGGAAACAAAAAGATAAGCGAAAAGTGTAATGGCTTCCATAATAAAACTGCTTCGCCGTGTTAGAATGGTTACTTTATCGCCCGCTTTATACCACAACTCGCTATAGCCATTTACAATTTTTTCAGAAAATTCTTCCCTGGGAATATCACTTTCCGTTAAAGCGGTTGGGAAGCTGTAATCGTTAACATATACCAGCAACGCACCGCTGTCATAAATAGCATAGGCATAGTCCGGGGTATATTCAAATGAATAATCTTCTGTTTGCCTGAATAGTTCGGGATAGAGTGCGTCGCTGCGGTAACGCTTTGGATTGGCAAGCATAAAAAAGTAAGCCTTCGTAGCATTTGAGCTATCCGTTATTTGCTTAAGGTAGATATAACTGAATTTGTCAAATGCCGTTTCGTAAAACCGAAGTCCCGGTACCCTGGTAGTTTTTCCCTGCACGGAGTAAATGGTATTGAGCTCGTCGAAAGTGAGTCGTTCGCCATTGGCGATCGGCCTTTCATTCGCATCGTAAAAGAAAAGCTCCGTATCGTATTTATTAAGGTAGGGAGCAAAGTTAGCATTGATTAAGCTGTCTTTGAACCTGGCATTTTTCGCCGGATCGTGAAGACGGACGAGATTATCAATAAAAAAATTATTGCTGAAACTTTGTATGGCAATATTCAATAAGCGTTCGCTGGACGGGTCGGCCTGCATAACCAGTTTTTCCGCAGTTCTTTTTCTCAGTTCCAGTTCCCTGGTCCTGTTTTGAAAAATGATAACCGATGCAATAGAGGCCGAAAAAATAAACAGCCAAAACAAGGCGTTCGCCACAAGGAAATTATTTCTCCGCACACTGAGATCCACTTTGTCCATAAGGTATACATACAACAAAAGCCAGATCAGCACACACAATTCGAACATCACATATACGCTGCTAATTCTTATACTGAGCCCCAGTAAGCCCACTGTAGCTATCATGAGCAACTGGCTATAACGCAGCCTCCTGTTCAGTATACCGATGACTTTCAAGATTGCCTGCGAAAAAATAAAATAACCAAGCGAAACACAGCACAGCACAATAAATCCAAATACACTGTATATATTAAGACTGAAAAAATTAGTAACATCAAATGAAATCTGAGAATCGGCCACCAGGCTCCGGATAACGTGCGCCCCTATAAGCGTGATGATTACCAATGCGGTGGTAAGCAACACCATTGCAGTGCTGCGCCACATTACGTCCTCTATTTTCAGGCGTATGTTTTGCCTGGAAAACTGGATCCTCGCGAAAAGTACAAGCCAGAAAAAGAGAATGCTGTTGATGAGCAAATCGCCAAGAGACCGGGATATGAGGTTTGACCCATAAACAGAGGGATCGAACAATTCGAATTGCCTGAAATTAGCCGGTACATCAAAAAAATAACTGATGGTTCTAAGTCCGATCATTAGCACCAGCATAAACAACACACCGGTAATGGCGCCCCAGGACCTCGAAATAGCCAAAGCAACATTATGAAAGAAAAAAAGAACAAGCAGCGATCCTAATACCCGTAACAGCAGGGTGAGCCAATCGCTGTTTTGCACATTAACCAGCGATTTCGGCTGCAGGTAAAAAAGAGTTGATCCAATATGACTTTGTATGGGATATGCGGTGGGAGTAAACACAAGCGCATAATTCTCTTCGATATGATTATGATTTACAAAACCGTTTTTCAGGTATTCGCTTTCCAGCACGTATTGCCGGCGAACCGGCAACAGGTACAGGGCAATAATAATACGCCCCTGGTACGAAATTTTTTTATGAATAACTTCATACTGTCCATTCGACAATGAAGCAATATACCGCCCTTGTTCCTTTTGCAGCAAATCATTGCCGGGTAAGATAGCTTGTGTGTTCCAGAACAAAAGATTGTAGCTTCCCGGACCATTTTCTTCGTACAGGAATATTTTGTATTGCTTCTCAGTTATTTCTTTTACTTCGGCTTCGGTTTCAGTTTTGCTGATCAGCCGGTCTATTAACAAAGTATCTCTTAAAAAAAAATCGAAATCCTGCTCATTTTGCCAGATATACTTTTCGAGCGATTTTTTTACCCCACCCGGGGAAGACGTATAAGACCAATAATTACTGAAAATAAAAGAGAGTGTAAAAAGCCAGGCCGCTCCAATCAGCAGGTAGCCGTTGTTGTATAAAATATCTGACCAGAATTTTTTCAAGATTTGCTTTTTTGATGTTTGATCCGGTTCCAGATTTCATCCATTTCTTCGAGCGACATTTCCGCCAGGTTCAGGCCTTTTGCGCTTGCTTCAAGCTCCATGCGGGTAAAGCGGTCAATGAATTTTTTATTGGTTCGCTCAAGCGCATTTTCGGCATCAATATGCAAAAATCGTGCATAGTTAATTAATGAAAATACCAGGTCGCCATATTCCTGTTCTATGTCATCAGCACTATTCTCATGAATAGCCTGCTGCAATTCATCCATTTCTTCCTTTACCTTTTCCCAAACCTGGCCCCGGTTGTCCCACTCAAAACCCACCTGTTTTGCCTTTTCCTGCAGGCGCATCGCTTTAACTGTTGCCGGAAGGGCTGCAGGTACTCCACCTAAAATAGATTGCTTGCCTTCCTTTAATTTAAGCTGTTCCCAATTTCTTTTAACATCATCTTCGTTTTCCACTTTCACATCCCCGTAAATATGCGGGTGGCGGAAAATCAGCTTTTCGCAAACGCCGTTAATCACCTCTTCGAGGGAAAACTGCCGCTGTTCATTCGCTATTTTGGCATAAAAAACAATATGCAGTAAAATGTCGCCCAATTCCTCCTTAATGCTCTTCCAACTCTTTTCAGTAATGGCATCGGCCAGTTCATAGGTTTCTTCGATGGTTAACGACCGCAATGATTGTATGGTTTGCTTCTTATCCCACGGACATTGGTCGCGCAGCTCATCCATTATTTTCACCAATCGCAAAAAAGCTTTCCCTGTTGTTTCCATTTCCATTGTTTAAAAATTATAAGCCGGCGTAAAAAAGAAAGCGGAAGTAAAAACATACATTCGCGCGACACGCCAATAACCCGAAATTCTGATCCCTGTTCACAACATTTTAATCTTTTCTCTGTTAACAACGGGAACTGCCGTAAATTTTGATAAAAGTAATAATTTTGACAGCTATGCAGCACCACATCTCCCTGTTTCTCCGGCATATTGTATTATTAAATATAGCGATACTATGCTGCCAGCAAAATTTCGCACAATATTATTATCATGATATTGTGCTAACCCACCAGAACCAGCAACAGCAGCAGTTGTACAAGAAAAACAAAGTAACCCTGGTGAAAGTGCTTAGTTTTGAAGCAAATGGCATGCCCGCTGAGCGTTTTGTTTGTGAACTAACGCCCAATAATAGTTATACCCAAATTAAAACCTTTACCCAAACCGACCTGGCGGGTAAGTCGTCACTTACTTCTTATTACAATTTTAAAGGACAGCTATACCGTTCCGTGGATAGCACCAATGAGTCGGCAACCCGGTACGAATACCATTACGATTCTACCGGGCGATTATCGTTAGCCAGCAATATATCAGAAGGATTCACCAGTAAAATTCAGCAAAAAGAAACCCACGAATGGAAGTATAATACGAACGGGTGCCCTCAAATCATGTATCGCATCAAGAATGGAACGGACACTACCCATGTAACCTTGCTTTGCGACGAAGCATTGAATGTAATAGAGGAAGAAAGCTTGTGGCAAAATATTTCAAAAGAGAAAATATACTATTATTACGATGATCTTAACCGGTTGACAGATATTGTGCGATACCATTCGCGGCTTCAGAAACTGCTGCCCGATTATATATTTGAATACAACGATGCTGCACAACTTACCCAAATGATTGCCGTTCAGCAGGGTGGCAGCGACTACCTTACGTGGAGGTATGAATATGCCGATAACGGACTCAAAACAAGGGAACTTTGTTTTGACAAACAAAAACGCCTGGTAGGAAGAATTGAATACCAGTATAGCTTTAAGAACCAATAGTGTATTGTTTTTTGCCGCGCGTTGTTGTGATGCCACTGATCCGTTATCCGGCGAATTGCCTGGCAAATGCATCATCGGTAAGATCCGGATAGGCTTGGTAAATACGATCTATTTCCTCCAACTGCCCCCCGGAAAGTTGCTCTTCCGCACTCAAACACCATAACCCTTCCATCAGTCCCTGTCTTCTCAGCACTTCATGAATGCCTGCGATACAGCCTTTGTAAGCGTTCTTTGCATCAAAAATTACGGCATTCATATCCGTTACTTCAATGCCTTTCGCCAATAAATTTTCCAGCCCTTTATGGTTGCCGGCAACACATTCTTTTATTTCATTAAAAAGAGCTACCGACTTTTTTGTCCATACCGCCCAGTGACCCAGTAACCCACCAACAAATCTCTTTTCTATAACTTCTCCGTTTATAGTAAACCGATAGGGAGTAAGAAGATCGGCAACAATATTATCGTCGTTGCCGGTATATAGGGCAATTTCACTGCGCCTGGAGGAATGACATACAGCCCGCACCACATCAAGCGTTTGATAGCGGTTAAAGGCGGCAACCTTTATGGCATGCACATTCGGCACTTCGGCAAAATTGCGCCAAAATTCATAACTCAATATTCTGCCACCTACTGCAGGCTGAAGATAAAATCCGAACACCGGAATTATTTTTGCGATAGCTTCAACCCGTTTAATCAATTCCTTCTCCGAATAAGAAGCCAGGCCACCCATACTTACTAACCCCAGGTGATAGCCGTGTTTAACAGCCAGTTCGGCCTCGCGAATCGCCGCATCCGTAGGTCCAACAATTCCTGCTACTTTAATAAAGGGGCGGCCCAAACCTGCTTTTTTAATTTCTTCCGCCGCTAATTGCAAAACGGGTTCCAGCAGGTTAAATTCGGGCCTCCGGATTTCAAACTGGGTGGTATGCACGCCCACAGCCACTCCGCCCGCTCCGCTTGCCATATAGTATTGGGTAAGTTTGCGCTGTTTTTCTTCATGAATTGACAAATTTTCGTGCAAGGCGAGCGGATGCGCAGGAATAACGGCACCCTCATGTAAAAGCGCTTTAATTGCCGCATTTAAATTTTCAGCCATCTTAATTTAATATTTTCCTTTACGTTCCTGGAAATGGGTTTCTTTATTTATCATTCTGCCGCCTTGTTTTATCCACTCTGCCAACAGTTCCATCATTTGTTTAGGCGACACTCCCGGGTAACCAAACAAGCGGCTGCATTCTGCCGCATTGCTCAACAGTGCGGTAGGTTGTTCTTCGTTCTCAAACAACGGTGCTTTTCCGAATAAAACTCCAAATTCTTCTGCAATCCAACGCACCGACAATATCTCCGGGCCGGTTACATTTAATATTTTTGACGGAACAGCACAATGCTGCAATGAACGGATAGCAATTTCATTGGCATCGCCCTGCCAAATCACATTTACATTGCCCATCGAAAGGTCAATAGGTTTGTTTTCATTGACCGACTTAGCTATTTCAAGCAGCACGCCGTAGGTTACATCATTGGCATAATTCAGGCGGTATATCAATACCGGTGTATTGTATTTTAAACTATAGTACTGAAATATCCGTTCGCGTCCCAGGCAGGACTGTGCATACTCGCCCAATGGTTCCGGTGCATGGGTTTCCGTTGCTCCGCCCATAGTAACGGTTGTTAGCGGGTATACATTACCGGTAGAAAAGGCAACAATATTGGAGTGCCTGTACTTTTCCGCCACACGGCCCGGCAAATAGGCATTCATGGCCCAGGTAAAAGACTCCTTACCCGTAGTACCGAATTTCGTTCCTGCCAGGTACAATACATTCTTTACATCAGGTAATGCTTTTAACTGATCGTCTTCCAGCAAATCGGCGCTAATGGTTTGAATACCGCTTTTGTTCAATTCCTGCTCCAAACCCTGTTCAGAAAAACGGGACACTGCTATTACTTTCTTATGTACACCGGCTTTATCAACTGCCTGTTTGGCGAGCCTGGCCAACGCAGGTCCCATCTTTCCTCCTGCGCCCAGAATCAAAATATCGCCTTCTAACCTTGAAACATCGGCAACCAATACTTCAGAAGGTGCGAGCAATTCGTTATATAACTGCTTAATATCTTTCATTTTGTTGCTTTTATACGTATACTTTATCAAAAAGTGAATAGTTTCCGAGGCAAATCACCTACCCGTTCCCGTTACAAAAATCCAGTTTCCTGATCCGTTCTATTTCTAACCCAACTATTCCGTTAACAAAAAAATGGCAATCACAGCTAATACCAATCCTATAATAATGATGGTATGCGGAAACACCCCATACAGCATTAATGAAACTATAATGGTAATGACGGGAGAAAGCCCTGTAACCGGTACCACAATAATCGCTTTGCCATATCGAAGCGCATATACAAGCGTGAGCGCTCCGATCGAATTTAGAATATGCACCAGGAAGGCCAGGTATGGCCCCTTCAATCCCCAGTTAATCGGAACGGAAAAATCCGTCATCGCAATAGCTACCGGAATAAGCAATACCCCCGAAAGCATCATGTAAAAAAAGATACTCTCCGCTTTCATCTTCTCGTTGGAGAATTTCATAATAAATGCCTGCACACCCCACATCAAAAAAACCATAATAGCAAGAATCAACCAACCATACCCTGTGGAATGGGCTCCTCCGGGCGGCTGGTACGACAGCAGCAAAATGGCCACCAGCGCCAATACGATGCCGGTCCAGCTTTTCCTGGAAGTGGTTTCCTTCAATACTATTGAAGACAGAAAAATAGTTACAATAGGGAAAAGGGAAATAACCGGAAATACAATATAAGCCGGTCCCTCGCGCACTGCCTGGAACAAAATCAATTGCCCCCCGGCTCCCGTTAAACCAATAAGCATTCCATAAAAAGCAGATTTTTTATCATGCTCCAACTGCCACTTAATAATATAAAGGGCAACCAGGGCGCAGGGTATCATAGTAATGGCCCATACCACATACCCGAGTGTGGCCGGGAATCCCGACTTTTCTGGAATTTCAATAAAGGCGCCCCATATCCCCCAAAAAACAGTTGTTACCAATGCAAACAATAGCCATGGCTTCCGCTTATCTCCAATCGTCATTATTAATCCTTTTTTATACAATGATTACTTTAATTCCCGCACTCTCTAATTTTTTCTGATCGTCGGTGGGAATACCACTATCGGTTACCAGTATGTCGATATCGCTGATGGGTGCAATGAACGCAAAGCTTCGCTTATGAAATTTGCTGGAGTCGGCCACCACAATTACCTGCTTTGAGATAGCCATCATTACCCGGTTCAAATGCGCTTCCTCTACATTGGGTGTAGACAACCCGTAAGCGGCGCTGAAGCCATCCACTGCCAGGAACAACTTATCGCAGAAATAATTCTTAAAACTTTCTTCGGCCGTGGCGCCAATAAGAGACAAAGAATTTTTTCGCAAAAAACCACCGGGGATAATAACGTTGGCTCTTGGGTGTTCTGCCAACTGGCTGGCGATATTCAGCGCATTGGTAATAACAGTAAGCTCAGTAATATTGGCCAGGTTTTTTGTAATTTCCATGGTAGTTGTACCCGAATCCAGGATAATGGTATCGCCTTCCTCCACAAGTTCCGAAGCCGCTTTACCGATGCGCCTTTTTTGTTCGTAATTCTGTTTATTTTTATCGGATAGTGCAAAATCAATCCCCACCCGGTCAATTTTTATAGCCCCGCCCCTGGCACGGATGAGTGCGTTTTTTTGCTCTAATCTTTTCAAATCATTTCGAATGGTTACTTCACTCACTTTTAGCGCCTTGCTCAGCGATATCACATCCACCTGCCCTTCTGCCTCTAACTGGTCGAGTATGATTACCCGGCGTTGAACAGTTGATTTTTCTCCAGATTTTCTCATAATTGATTTTTTTCGTTAAAATTAACATGGCTTTTACCGTTCCGCACCCTGGCCGAACAGGTTAAACTCAGCCACAAAAACCGTATAACTTGTTACGTAGCTTTCCTTTAACACCGGGGAAAGTTAAAAATAAATCTTTCGAAATCGTAAAAATAAAATAAATATATCAACTTGAAAGGAAATAATTACTTTTGGTACAGTATCGAAATGAAATGAAACCAAAATCATGGAAACTATAAGTAATACGATCACCCAAAACACCATCCCAGACGAAAAACACCTGGGCTTTACGGCACAGGAGCTTCATCGCGACGGCGCCTATTTTACGGCTAAAGAAATTGCACAACAGCCCCAGCTCTGGCTGGACACCTGGCGCCTGGTGAGGGAAAGAAAAGATGCATTACTGACTTTTTTAGATGAGGCTTTCGCCGATGAATCAGTTGGCGTTATCCTTACAGGAGCCGGCACCTCGGCATTTATAGGCAATGTGCTGCAGGGCCCCTTTCAAAAGAACACGCAAAAGCAAACCATAGCCATTGCCACAACCGATTTGATTTCCCATCCGGGTCATTACTTTAGAGATCAATGTACCTTGCTGATTTCGTTTGCCCGATCCGGCGAGAGCCCGGAAAGTGTAGCTGCAGTGAATATGGCCAATGAATGCTCCAATAAAGTGTTTCATTTAATTATTACCTGTAATCCCGATGGTAAGCTGGCGCATACTTCGGGCAAGGGCACTAAATCCACTTTTGTTTTTTTGCTGCCACCCGAAGCCAACGACCAAAGCTTAGCCATGACCGGTAGTTTTTCGGCAATGCTATTGTCTGGCCTGCTGATTTCGAGAATAAGAGAGATCGATAGTCTGAAAGCACAGGTAGAGCAACTGTCGGCCTATGCGCACAATATTCTCGACAATTACAGCCGTTCATTACAAGCTGTGGCAAAGCTCGATTTTCAAAGAGCTATTTTTCTCGGTTCAGGACCCCTCCAATCCGTAGCCAATGAATCTGATCTCAAACTTCAGGAACTCACCGACGGAAAAGTGATTTGTAAGTTTGATTCTTATCTTGGATTCCGGCACGGACCTAAAGCGGTCATCAATTCATCTACATTGCTTGTTTATTTATTTTCGAATGACGATTATGTGCATCAATACGAAAAAGACCTTGTAAAAGATATTGCCAAAGGAGAAAAAGGGTTGTACAGCATAGGTATTATTGAATCCGCTGACGGGAAGATCAATGTTGACCTCTTAATCGAATTATCAAAAAATAAAAAAAACGTCGACGAAGAATTTCTCGCTGTTTGCAGTATCATGCCGGCACAGATACTGGGCTTTTACAAATCCCTGGAGTTTGGGTTGATGCCCGACAGCCCCTCGGAAAAAGAAACGATTACACGCGTAGTTCAAGGCGTTACGATTTACCCTTATCCCGGAAATAAAAGTTAAACGACGTTGAAAATTATCCTGTAAGGATAAAGTTGATCTCCAATATGAAAAAATTTGATGTATCAGTCATCGGCGAACTTAATGTAGATTTTATCTTAAATAAGAATGAGTCTTTTCCGGCGATGGGTAAAGAAGTGTTGTCCGGAGAAATGAGCCTTACCCTTGGAAGTTCTTCTGCTATTTTCGCCAGTAACCTCAGCAGCCTCGGCGCCAAAGTGGCTTTCCTCGGTAAACTCGGAAAGGATGCTTTTGGGGAACTGGTATTACAAACATTAAACAAAAGCGGGGTTGATACCACCGCCATCGACCAACGCGAAGACCTGAATACGGGCGCCACGGTGGTTCTGAATTTTGGCGAGGACCGGGCCATGATAACACACCCCGGAGCGATGGAATATTTAACAGCCGCAGATCTTAACTGGGACATCATTAACGAATCGCGCCACCTCCATTACTCTTCTTTCTTTATTCAAAAAGCCATCCGGAAAGACATCGGGCTGATCTTCAAAAAGGCAAAGGCAGAAGGACTCACCACTTCTTTCGACCCCCAATGGGATCCAGCGGAAAAATGGGAGATCGACCTTGAAAATATCCTGCCGTACGTGGATGTATTTCTACCCAACGAAAAAGAACTGTTGCATATAACCCAATGCAGTTCGGTGGAATCCGCCATTCAAAAAATTGAAAATATCGCCAATACCGTAGTGCTTAAGCAGGGAAATAAAGGATCAACTATTTATAACCGGGGGGAATCCTTCTCTCAACCCGCGTTTTTGAACGATGCAGTTATAGATGCGATAGGTGCAGGCGATAGTTTTAACGCCGGCTTCATTTACAAGTTCATACAAAGCAACCCCCTGGAAGTTTGCCAGGCCTTTGGAAATGTTATTGGAGCGGTATCCACAACCGCCGCCGGTGGCACAAATGCTTTCAGGAATCCGGAAAATATTTTGAAGATCGCAAAAGACAGATTTGGATATGCTGAAAAATAATATGACAGAAAAGCTCAGCGAGATGCAGCAAAAGAAAGCTGCATTACTGGCAACCAATTTTTATAATTATGAAACATTGCGTGGCGTACTGGAAGCCGCATCGCAAACCAGGCAACCCCTGATTTTACAGCTTACCAAAAGTTCCATAGATTATATGGGATTGAGCGTTGCAGTAAATATGGCCAGAGCCGCCCTGCAGCAATACCAGGTAGAAGGTTGGCTGCACCTCGATCATTCCGACTCGTACGAATTGATACGTGATTGCTTAGACGCGGGTTTTGATTCTGTAATGATTGATGCCAGTGAAAAACCGATTGAAGAAAATATTGCCATTACCAAAAAAGTAGTGGAACTGGCAGCCAAATACAACGCCAACGTGGAAGCCGAACTGGGTTATGTAGCCAAGCTCGGACAATCAAAAGAAAAAACAGGATTTACAGATCCAAAGGAAGCAAAATATTTTGTTGAAACCACCGGCGTGCATGCACTTGCCGTTGCCATTGGCTCTGCTCATGGATTTTATACAGCGGAACCTAAGCTTGACCTGGAAAGATTGCAGCAAATACATGATATAACAGATGTTGCACTGGTGCTGCATGGCGGATCGGGTATACCTGCCGGTAGTCTCAGAGAATCGATTAACAGGGGGATATGTAAAATAAACCTCGCAACAGAGATCAAGAATATTTTTATGGCAACACTGAAAGAAAATTTGCTTTCCAATAAAGAAATTGACCTGAGAAAAGTATTTCCACCGGCCATTCATGCCGTAACCGCACTGGTTAAAGAAAAATTAATGATCGCAAAAAATTAATACCATGGCAAAAAGCACTTGCTGTCTAAAGTTCATCCCCCTGTTGTTACTGATGCATAGCTGCGCCGCACCTGCCGGCAAAGAATCGAACACACAATATTATGGCATTGAAGATTTTTTGATTGTGGAGAAATTTGATACCCACGTACATGTGAACACCTATAACCCGGCATTGATTGAATATGCAAAGAAGAATAATTTCCGTTTACTGAGCCTGAATGTGGCGGCGCCCGATTATCCATCGCTTGAGCAGCAACAGGAGTTTACTGCTTTCCACCTCAAAAAATATCCCGGCGAATTTGCCTATGCCACCAGTTTTGATATTAACCATTTCGACGAAGCCGGCTGGCAGGAAAAAACAATCGCTTATTTAAAAACATCTTTCGACAAAGGAGCCGTTGCGGTTAAAGTGTGGAAGAATATAGGGATGGAATACAAAAACAAAAATGGCGAATTTGTTATGATCGACAATCCCCGCCTTGATACGATTTTTGATTTCATCGAACAAAACAACAAAACATTGGTGGGCCATCTTGGAGAACCTAAAAATTGCTGGCTGCCATTAGACCAGATGACGGTAAAGAATGACAGGGAGTATTTTGAAGGACACCCGGAATACCATATGTTTTTGCATCCCGAATATCCGTCTTACGAAGACCAGATCGCCGCAAGAGATCACGTGCTTCAAAAACACCCCGGCCTTAGGTTTGACGGCGCCCACCTGGGTAGCCTCGAATGGAGCGTAGATGAACTGGCAAAGCACCTGGATCAATTTCCAAACCTGGCGGTAGACATGGCGGAACGGATTTCGCATTTACAATACCAGGCTGCAAAGGATCATCAAAAAGTGTATGATTTCTTTATAAAATACCAGGACAGGCTTTTATACGCCACGGATATTATGATTGATGATAGCACCACTGCTGAAAAAGTGTTGAATTACGCGCACGACATTTGGACAAATCACTGGAAATTCTTTACATCAGATCAAACCATGGAAGCCCCGGAAGTGGAGGGGAAATTTAAAGCATTGCATCTTCCTAAAGAAGTGGTGGATAAAATTTACAGGAACAATGCAGAAAAATGGTTTCACGGTATGATTCAACAATAGATCGCTTATGCCACGTTTTATCAACATTTACTTTTGCATAGCAACGGTTGTTTTAACCGCGTTTTTCTCCTGCACAAATAACCCAAATACGAATATACAGCAACCGGAAGAAGGCGAATGCGTTATAAAAAAAACAACTGATTTCGAAATTTCCGGAACCGGCGCTGCAAAAAACTGGGAAGCCGTTAGTTGGTTAGTCATCCCTCAACGAACCACTGCAGGCGACAATCATGAAACCAAGGTAAAGCTGCTGTACTCCGCCACCGGGATGTATTTTTTGTATTCCTGCAACGACAGGAAGCTGACCAATACCATGCAACAGGATTTTCTTGATTTATGGAATGAAGACGTAATTGAAATTTTTCTGCAGCCCGATGAAAGTAATCCTGCCTATCTCGAATACGAACTTTCGCCGCTGGATTATGAATTACCCATCATCATTTTTAATGAACAGGGAAAGTTGAACAGTTGGATACCTTTTCACTACGAAGCAGAACGTAAAACACGTCACGCCACAAGCATTGCGTCAGGCGAAAAAAAGCCCGGGGGGTTAACGGAAAACTGGATGGCGGAAGTATACATTCCTTTTACATTGATGAAGCCCGTGTTAAAAACCTTACCCACGCCAGGTACAAGATGGAAAGGAAACCTGTACCGCATTGATTACGACAAAGGAGAGGCGCTTTGGTCGTGGAAACTTAATAGTGGTAACTTTCACGAATACGATAAATTTGGAAGCTTTCGGTTTGAATAACTCAATACCCTTTATTATGCAACAGGAAAAGAACAACACATCGCGAACATTTAATGACCGTCGCGATTTTTTGAAAGGCTCTGCGGCCCTGCTTGGCGGAGCGCTCATGGGTTCGGCTTTGCCGTTTGATGCAAACGCATGGACATTGAATAATGATCCGATTAAGATAGCGCTGATTGGCTGTGGCAGCCGGGGTGCGGGCGCCGCGGTGAATGCGTTAAGCGCTAAAGCCAATGTACTATTAGTTGCTATGGCAGACGTATTCAGGGATAAGCTGGATGCCGCTTATGATAATCTTTTGGAAATTGAAAACATAAAAGATGCGGTGAAGGTTCCGGAGCAAAATAAATTTGTAGGCTTTGATGCCTATGAAAAAGCGATAGCCCTCGCCGATGTGGTATTGCTGGTAACGCCGGCTGCATTTCGCCCGTTACATTTTGAAGCCGCCATAAAAGCCAATAAGCACGTGTTTATGGAGAAGCCACTCGCCTCCGACGCGCCAGGCATCCGCAAAATATTGGCCACAGGCGAACTGGCTACCAAAAAGAATTTAAAAGTAGTGGTGGGGTTGCAAAACCGTTATGACCCGGGATACATAGAAATGGTAAAAAAATTGCAGGAAGGCGCTATAGGAAAAATCATTTCCTGTACCGACTACTATCTAATAGGCCCTATTAAGCAGGTTTTACGGGAACCAGGACAAAGCGAATTAGAATACCAGATGCGGAACTGGCGGTATTTTAACTGGCTCTGGGCCGGCTCTCCCGCAGGTTTACAAATTCACAATACGGATATTGTAAACTGGGTGAAAAATAGCTACCCGGTTCGTGCACAGGGGTTGGGCGGCAGATCTTCTTTAACCGGCCCGGCAAAGGGAGATATTTTTGATCACTTCTTTATTGAATATGAATATGCCGATGGCACGAGGTTGAATAGCCAGATACGCCATATTGCCGGCACATGGAACAAAGGTGGCGCCTGTTTCTACGGCGCCAATGGAACAGCGAGCTTACAGGATGGGATAAAGGACAACAACGGTAAAAGTATATGGCAAAACACCCACACCGACGCCGACAGCGCCTACCAGATTGAGCACGATCTTTTATTTAAGGCCATCAGAAATAACACGCCGCTAAACGATACGGAATGGGGCGCAAAAAGTACCATGACCACCATATTAGGCAGGATGGCGGTTCACTCCGGAAAAATGATTGAATGGGATGAAGCGATTAATTCTACGCATACTTTGTCACCCGGGAAAATGACATGGGATACGGAAGCACCGGTGCAACCTGATAAAGACGGTAATTATCCTGTGCCTGTTCCCGGAAAATCAACAGAAATATAAACGGCATGCGGCATATTTATTTATCTACGGCAACAATTTTCGTGACGCTTTTAAGTTGCCATTCAAGTCATAATACTATCAAGCCGAAAGAAGTCAGCAATACGCGGCCCGCTCCTGATCAAACAGTGTTAACAGATAAGCAATTCGTTTCTCTTTTTAACGGGTTAGATCTTAATGAATGGCATATGAAACCTGGCCATATTAACCATTGGACGGTTAAGGATTCGGTAATTGATTACGATGGAAAGAGCAGTGAAAAAGATAAATGTCTCTGGAGTAAAAAAAACTTTCGTGATTTTATCCTGCTGGCAGATGTAAGATTGACGAGGAAACCTGAGATGGCGATGAGCCCGGTTATACTACCCACTGGAGATAACGCGCTGAATGAAGATGGAACTCAAAAGGAAGTGGAAGTGCCTTATGCCGGCGACACGGGAATATACCTGAGAGGTGATTCAAAAAACCAGGTGAACATTGGCAATCGCTTTCTCGGGTCGGGTGAAATATACGGTTACCGGGTAGATCAAAAACTTCCGGAAGCAGTACGTGCAGCAGTAACGCCCAAAATAAAAGCCGATAAGCCTCCGGGAGAATGGAACAGGTTTATCATTACAATGCAGGGAGAGCGCATCACGGTTGTTTTAAATGGCATGACGGTTGTTGACGACGCCTGGCTTCCGGGCATAGCGGCCTCCGGCCCTATTGCTTTGCAGGATGATCATGCTAATAACAATTTATTTCAGTTTGCCAATATTTA
>CAYMKT010000045.1:0-16703 GCA_964391065.1 uncultured Terrimonas sp.
CTGGTAGACAAAAAGCTAATTCCGCTTTTTGATGGAGAAGGACAAGGCAGTTTCGCTCTTCCGGATTCGCTACCGGAAGGTGTGTATTACATTAGGGGTTACACGCAATGGATGCTCAATTTTGATGAGGCTTTTCAATACATGCATGCTTTTAAAGTATATAATATCACCTCCCCTCAAAAGCTGGCGCCCGACACCTTATCTGTCTGGAAGGCCGCGGCTTTTCCGGAGGGGGGTACCTTTATTGCAGGAGTAACCAGCAAAATTGCTGTTCGACTCTCATCGCCGGGTGTATTGCCCGACGATTGGAGCGGCTACCTTATTGATGCTGCTAAACCCGCTCAAAAAATAACCAGCTTTACGGCACTGGATAAAAATGTATCGGTTTTTAGTGTTGTACCCGAAAAGGATATTAAATATCAGGTAATTGTTGAGGATAAAAAGGGTGGAAAGCAAACCATTAACTTACCAATGGCGGAAGAATCGGGTGTGAGCTTGCAGGTAAACAGCACAATCAATGCTATTTTTTATTCGCTGCAGTTTAAGAATCCACCCGCCGGTGCAACCGGGTATAAGATTATCGGAACTATTAACGGCACGCTGGTGTATAAAGCCAATATTAATAAAATTTCTTCGGAAATAGCGAGTTCAATCCCGGCGGATAAATTAATCAATGGGGTATTACAGTTAGCAGTATTCGATAACAATGAAAATTTGCTGGCTAAAAGACTTTGTTTTGTTCAACCCGAGCAGCTACGTATTGGCCGGCCCGCTTTCCCTCCATTATACCTGAGCAGTACGCCAAGGGGGGTTAATGGATTTGACATGATGGCCGATAGCAATTATCTCCAGTATAGCGTGCTGGTAATGGATGGAAATGTAAAAAATTACCTGGACGATGACAATCTGCTAACTGCTTTGTGGCTTACCGGCGATTTTCCCGATCGCATTGATGCCCCGGCCCGTTATTTTGAGTACGACGCCAATCCCATTGCGCTGGATGCACTATTGATATCGGAAGAATGGCGGCGTTTTGACTGGACTGCAATTATTAATGGCAAATTTCCTGATATCAAATACCTTCCGGAGCCTTATCTTTCATACAGAGGAACGGTGTATGGCGGCGGCGGCGTTATTGCGAATGATGTAGTGAACCTGATTTTTTATTTCCAGGATTCTACCAATCAAATTACCCAGGTAAACACAGATGCCAAAGGTTCGTTTGAGTTAAAGAACCTGATCTACGAAGAGCCGTTAAAAGTATATTACCAGGTAAATGATAAAAAAGTAGCTCCCAGGGATGTATCGATAACGTTTGAGCCATTGAATAAATCTATCCCTTACAGCGGTTCATTACCCGCGAGTGGTTATATCCTTATTAAAAGACCTCCTAATGACAAGGTTTCGGATGAGATAGCAAGAAGTATGAACACTCTTGATAATCAGGTAGAGACTGATACGAAATTTAAAACGCTGCAGGAGGTGAAAATTGTGGCTCAGGGTAAAACCGAAAAAGAAAAACTGAATGAAAAATTAAGCACTGGCTTGTTCAGGAGCATGAATGAAGATGTATTTGATATGGTAAATGAAAACCAGGAGGCTGCTTCCTACACTAACATTCTGCAATGGCTGCAGGGGCGGGTTGCAGGTCTGCAGATACAAATGCAGGGAGGCAACTATGTTCCCATTCTCAGAGGTAGCCAGGTTGATTTATACCTGGATGAAATGCGGGTAGATGCCGGCGCCATTAGCAGTTTACCGGTGAGCAACATCGCAATGGTAAAAGTGATAAAAGGTGGCTTTGTGGGTGGAGTAGGTGGTGGCGCCGGTGGCGCCGTTGCTATCTATACCCGGAGGGGCGATACTCAAAGTCCGAATGCTCAAAAACCGCCCTCGTTAAATAGCGGTACCCTGGCGGGTTATGATAAACCGCTGCCTTTTATTGAACCCGATTACAAAGATGCTTCGACAAGACGGGTCGAAAAAGATACACGCGACGCCCTTTACTGGAATCCATCTGTTCCGGCTCAACCCAATAAGCCGGTAAAGATTCGTTTTTTTAATAATGATGATGCTAAAAGTATAAAAGTCATTATCATAGGATTCTCCAAAGACGAAGACATCCCTTTGTATTATAATGACATATTCAAATTGAAATAGTAAGTTTGGTGCAAAACCGGTAATTGGATTAACTGTTACCTTGTTCTAACACGGGGATCAACCAAGCTGTACAATACATCGGAAAGAATGTTAATGATGATGAATAAGGTTGCTGTTACCAGCACGCTTCCCATCACTACAGGAAAGTCCAGTTTATCCAGGGCATCTACTGTTATCTTGCCAATGCCTTTCCACCCAAAAATATATTCAACAAAAAAAGCGCCGGCCAGTAGTTCGGCAAACCACCCCGTAACCGCGGTAAGCACCGGGTTAAGCGCGTTTCGCAAAGCATGCTTGAATATCACCTTTCCTTTGCTTAGTCCTTTGGCGTAAGCAGTGCGGATATAATCCTGGTTTAATACGTCCAGCATCGCACTTCGGGTGAGTTGCGTAATAATTGCTAATGGACGGATGCCTAATGTAAAGGCAGGTAAAATAAGGTTTTTTAAAGAAAGGTATTTTTCCCCGGTAAAATCATCGTATTCGTAGTAGCTGCCGGTGATGTTGAGTCCGGTATACTGACCAAGAATGATAGCGAAAAAGTAGGCGATGAGGATGCTCATAAAAAAAGAGGGGGCCGAAATACCAAGTACGCTTGTAAAAACAGCCGAAGTGTCCATCCAACTGTTTTGTTTAACAGCGGCAAGCACCCCAAGGGCAATACCTGTTACCGTAGCAAAAATCATAGCTGTGATGGCCAGTAAAATGGTGCCCGGCAGCGCTTCCATCAATAACCCAAATACATCTCTTTTACTTTGGTAGGAGTGGCGCAGGTATGGCAATTTGATAGCCAATTTGGTATTGCCGCCCAAAAAAATACCATGCAACTGCTTATGGTCAATTTCTTCTTTTGTATGTATGCTGACAGGAGAAATATCTTTTACATAAAGTAGAAACTGTTTCCATTTAGGTTGATCCAGGTTTAATTCTTTTCTTATGTTTTTAATAGTAGCGCTGTCTCCGGTTTGGCCCAATACCAAACGGGCAGGATCGCCAAAGCCCTGAAATAAAAAAAATACAATACATACTACTCCTCCCAGCACCATCAGTGCATAAAGCAATTTTCTTGAAATGTACTGTGTCAAACGATAGCTATTTAATTTATTAGCGCCTGAATATTGCTGCTGGCAATATCCCAGTCTGCCGGGCTCCATTTATTAATAATGTCCCCATTTTTTAAGATATACAGCGTAGGGTTCGTGCGCGCCGCCGTCTTGATGGGTACTATATCACATTTTAAAAACACAACACCTGACTTATCATTAAAATAATGAATGATTTCTTCTGTATTATTGCTGATTACAAATGTGCTTATTCCCTTCTTTTGTAATAATGGGTGAAGTGCATCGAACTGATCAACCCACTTGCCTTTGCCCGGATCGTTCTTAATAAACAGCAATGCGCTATACCCCGGATTATTCAAGAGCGGCATAGTGGTGTCATTCCCGGATAAAGTCGTGAGTACAAAATCCTTAATAGCTGGTTCTGCGTTTCCCTTCCGGATAACTTTATCATAGCGTTTTTTGAAATGATAAACCGACTCATCAAAATCATCGGGGAAATTATCGGAAGTAAATTCAACCTCTTGCCCGGCTTTTTCATATACAAATGTGATGACCGTGCTGTCGGGTATGGCATCGGGTGGTATCTTCATTTTTTCAGGAATATTGTTGCCTTGCTGAAACGGAAGACAATCCGCTACAGGCAAATGCTTCAGCACATACCACTGTAACCACAAGCTGAAAATCAATGACAGTATAATGATGCAAATACTTGAAAAGGATGACAGCGCCGGTTTGATTTTATTTCGCCGGAAGAAAATAAGCAGTATAAGAATAAGAAGGATGATATCTTTTATGAAAGACGATAAGGGTGTGAGAGGTATGCAGTCTCCAAAACATCCGCAACTCCTGAATTTTCCAGAGAGGTACGCATAGCCGGTTAAAAAAGTAAAGAAAATAATCAATAGTAATAATAGCCAACTGAACAGTCGCATTCTCCAACCTACCAGAACGGCAACGCCAGCCACAATCTCAAAGGTGATCATCACAACGGAAAAAGCCAAAGCATAGTCATTCATGCCGTGCATGAGCCCTGGAAGCCAGCCGGATTGCGCCCACACCTCGAAAAACTCCTGCATCTTATATGCAAGGCCTAAAGGGTCATTGGCTTTTACAAGTCCCGAAAAAATAAAAAGAACGCCAACAATGTATCTCGAAACGGTAATGATCAATTTCATGCGGAAAATAGCTAAGGATTTGGATAGCATCCTAACGGTAAAACGACTAAGCTACATAATAATTTAAACAGTTCTTTCCCAGTATCCATATAAAATAGGCACTTATTCTAAATTGTGCATGAACCTTGCATTTCTTCCCGGATTCCACAGCGATTGACATGAAGCCATTAACATTTTCTTTCATATTCCGGAATAAATTTTGAATAGCTTCGTTATCATTACTCATCATATGATAATGACCAGTCGAATAATAGTTTTGTTTAGTTTGTGCGTATTTTACAATATCTCATTTGCCCAGTACAATCCGCAGAAAATAAGTAAGAAAGCCGTGAACCTGTACAACCTGGGGCTCGACCAGGCGCAGAATGGTCATTACAATGAAGCGGTTCAGTTTATGAACAAGGCGTTGGCAATTGATCCCAAATACGTGGATGCCTGGCTAACCCGTGCCGGTATATATGGCGAAATGAAAAAATACGATAGCTGCATAACATCCTATGAACAGGCATTTGCGCTGGACCTCGACTATGCTAAAGATTATAAATTGCCTTATGCCATTAACCTGGCAGGGGTGGGACGGTTTGAGCATGCATTGAATGCGGTTAATGAATTCCTTACCAATCCTAATCTTAATGAACCTAGCCGCAAAGCCGGCGAATACCGGAAACGGTCGTTTGATTTTGCAGTGCAATACGATAAAGAACATAACACAAAGAATTACGTTTTTGCGCCGGCCAACGCAGGCGACAGTATAAACACAACGGACCTTGAATACTATCCTTCTGTAACAATTGATGATAAAACCCTGGTATTTACCAGGCGCGTAAAGGGATATAACGAAGATTTCTTTGTTAGTGACCGAAGCCAGGAACATTGGTCAAAAGCAAGAGGCATCGACGGCGATATTAATACCAACTTTAATGAAGGCGCTCAAAATATTTCACAGGATGGCGAATGGCTCGTTTTTACGGGATGTAATTTCCCCGAAGGCATGGGAAGTTGTGACCTGTTTTTTTCATCCCGCAACAAAAAAAATGGATGGAGTGTGCCGGAAAATATAGGGGAGCCGGTAAATTCAGAATTTTGGGAGTCATCACCCTGTCTTTCACCTGATAAACGGGAGCTCTATTTTTCAAGTAACAGGCCTGGCGGATATGGTGGTAAAGATATTTATGTTTCCATGCGTTTACCGAACGGGCGATGGAGTGAACCCGAAAACCTCGGCCCCCAAATTAATACCGGCGGAGATGAAAGTTGCCCCTTTGTTCATGCCGATAACCAAACCATGTATTTTACCTCCAATGGGTTATTGGGATACGGAGGCGATGATTTATTTGTTGCCCGAAAACAAAGGGATGGAAGTTGGGGCAACATTGAAAATTTAGGTTACCCGGTTAATACTACTGAAAATGAAGGCAGCCTGGTAGTGGCAGCCGATGGTAAAACGGCTTATTACGCAAGCGACAGGGCAGATACGAGAGGAGGGCTTGACATTTATACATTTGAAATGCGCGAAGACGTAAGGCCGAATAAAACCTTGTGGGTGCAGGGAAAAGTCTTCGATGAGCATACAAAATCAGGGTTGCCCTCCGCTGTTGAATTGATTGATGTTGAAACTGGTCAAACGCTTGTGAAAGTACAAACCAACGAGGACGGGCACTATCTTATTACATTACCATTAGGCAAAGACTATGCATTTAACATTAACCGCAAAGGGTACCTGTTTTATTCGCAGAATTTTCCGTTCAGCAAAAAAATGCCCGATTCAACCTATACAATTGATATCGGCTTACAACCGCTGGCGGCCAATGCTTCCATTACCCTGAATAACATCTTTTTTCCTCTAAACAAATTTGAGCTGCAGCCAGAGTCAATTTCCGAATTAAGCCGCGTACTGGAGTTGCTTAAAGACAATCCAACGGTGAAGATTTTGATTAGCGGGCATACCGACAACACTGGTGTTGCGGCCGATAATATGCAACTCTCTGTCAACCGCGCTAAAGCCGTGGTTGACTACCTCATATCAAAAGGCATTGAACCCGCCCGATTGCAATACAAGGGCTTTGGCTCCACCCGCCCTGTAACGAACAATTCAACAGAAGAAGAAAGAGCCGCAAACAGAAGAACGGAATTAACGATATTGTAAAATTGAAGTGTAATAGTTTTGGGTATCGTTTATAGTTTGCAGTGCTGGCTTTCAATTACGGCATAAGTTCACTGCTATTATTATATGTTGTTGGTATATTGCAGCCGGTATATGACGATCAAACACAGCAATAGCAACGGGCAACTGAATGCTGAAATTATTTATCATGTTTTTCAGCGCAGCTTTTTTGATAGCGATAACGACGGAAATGGCGACCTCGACGGACTGCGCCAAAAGCTGGATTATCTGCAGGATTTGGGCATCACGTCTATTCTGCTCACCCCTTTGTACAAGTCTGCATATTATCATAATTATTTTGCCGACGATTTTGAACGTATTGATCCTGGATATGGCACAATAGATTCCTATTTCACGCTCGTAAAAGAGATACATGAAAGGGGGATGAAAGTGTACATGGATATGGAAATCCAATACATTACCGAAGAGCACGAATGGTATAAAACGTCTTATGGAAATCTCTCCTCACCATTTAGTGATTATTTGCTGTATAAAGACAAAGAGCATAAAGAACCCGAAACGATCATATTTAATATTAAGGGACTGCTTGGATACAACGGAGCATTCCGAAATATCACAACTGTTAACCTCCTTAATCCGGGCGTGCAGGATTATATGTTCCAACTGTTTAGTTATTGGCTCGATCCGGAGCATAAAGGTGATTTTGAAAGAGGGGTTGATGGCTTTCGGCTTGACCACATGATGGACAACCTGGACAACAAAAACAGGCTTAACAATCTTTTTTCACTATTCTGGAAACCGCTTATTGATAAATTAAAGCAGGTTAACCCTGCTGCTATTTTTATTGCGGAACAAACAGATTGGAATTCATTTGGAAAGGAGCACATCGCAAAGGGTGGAGTTGACAGCCTTTTTGCATTTCCTTTAAGAGAAGCCATGCTGAGCTTCGAAAAAGAAAAAATAGCAGCGGCTGCGGAGATTACCTTTTCTGATGCTGCCGTAGGCCAAAACATTGTATTTATTGAAAACCACGATACCCAACGTTTTGCCACACACGTTTCGGGCGATAGTGGCAAATTGCGCGTTGGCGCCGCTTTAAACCTGCTGATGGCGGGTATTCCGGCGATTTACTATGGACAGGAACTCGGGATGGCTGGAGAAGGTGGCTTTGAAAAATATGGTTTGTCAGACGGTAATGACATTCCCCGTCGCGAGGCATTTAAATGGTGGAAGGATATTTCGGGAAAAGGAATGGCTTTGTGGTACAAAAATTCCGGGCCATGGTGGAATGATTCCACTCTTATGCTTGACAACGGGATTTCATTGGAGGAACAGGAGCACGACCCTGGGTCGCTATGGAATTTCTATAAAAAGATTATTGCACTCCGAAAAAATAATAGCGCTGTTGCGCAGGGCAAATACCGCACTTTACAAAACAATTCAGGAAGTGTTTATTCCTTTCTAAGATATACATCAGAACATCATGCGGTTATTGCAATAAACTTGTCGGGCAAGAGCGAAACCTGCCGGATTGATCTCGCTGATCTTCCTGCTCAACTACCGCATTGCAGTTTGAATACTTTATTCGGAAAATTCAAAACTAAAATGGAAAATAACAGTATTCAGGTAAGTGTAATGCCTTTCGGAATTGGAGTTTGGAGCATCGGAAAATAACGCGTCTGTACATCTGGCGCATCTTTATTTTAGTTTCTCTTTTCCTGCGATACCTTTATGTTGTAACATGGTCTCTTTATTTGAATATTTAAAATAGATTGCTTTATGAAGATTGCATTTCACGGGGCTGCGCGCACGGTAACCGGTTCAAAACACCTGCTTACCCTAAAAAATGGGAAGAAGCTATTACTGGATTGTGGAATGTACCAGGGATTGGGCAGCGAAACTGATGTTTTGAACCGCGACTGGGGTTTTAATCCGCCGGAAGTGGATTATTTGGTTTTGTCGCATGCGCATATTGATCATAGCGGATTAATTCCCAAATTGGTTAAGGATGGTTTCCGGGGTAAGATATTTTGTACACCTGCCACCCGTGAATTAACGGAAGTATTGCTTGAGGACTCGGCGGAAATACAGGAAGATGAAGTGAAATATATTAATAAAAAAAGGGCTGCAGGTGGAAAACCTTACCTGCAACCATTGTATAATGCAGAAGACGCAAAAAAGTCCGGTGAATTATTCAGAACCGTTGATTATGGAAACTGGTTTACGATAGACCAGGGAATAGAATTATTGTATACCGATGCCGGTCATATTATAGGGAGCGCTGCCGTGCATTTAAAAATAACCGAAAATGGCACGCCCACCAGCATTACTTTCAGCGGCGATGTTGGCCGGTACAGAGATATTATTCTGCGTTCACCCCAAACTTTTCCGCAAGCCGATTATATTTTACTGGAATCAACCTATGGCAATAGCTTGCACGATCTGCACACTACCACCCCCGACCAGATACTACAATGGATTGAAAAGGCCTGTATGCAAAAAAAGGGAAAGTTGATTATTCCGGCTTTTAGTGTGGGTCGCACGCAGGAAATATTGTTCGCACTCAATCAACTGGAACTTGAAAAAAGATTACCTGAACTGGATTATTTTGTTGACAGTCCGTTAAGCGTAAAAGCCACAGATATTATAAAAAAATATCCTCAATATTTTAATAATATCATCCAAAAAATATTACGGTCGGATAATGATCCTTTCGGATTTAAAGGACTAAAATTTATTAAAACGGTAGCCGAATCAAAATCGCTCAATTACCGTAATGAGCCTTGCGTAATTATTTCGGCCAGTGGAATGGCCGAGGGCGGCAGGGTAAAACACCATATCAGTAATACTATTGAAAACAGTCGCAATACCATTTTATTTACCGGGTATTGCGAACCACACTCCCTGGGTGGGCGATTGATATCGGGAGCAAAGGAGGTGACGATATTCGGAGTATACCACCAGGTACATGCAGAAATCGGTTCCATAAGAAGTATGAGTGCGCA
This sequence comes from uncultured Terrimonas sp., assembly GCA_964391065.1. Classification (GTDB taxonomy): domain Bacteria; phylum Bacteroidota; class Bacteroidia; order Chitinophagales; family Chitinophagaceae; genus Agriterribacter. The sequence continues at coordinate 9,530 of CAYMKT010000045.1, forward strand.
TGGCGATTATGAAGATCTGCTGCAGTTTTTAGCCTGCCAAAACCGGCGTGAAGTAAAAACTTTATTTCTTGTGCATGGAGAGTATGATGTGCAGCAGGAGTTTAGGAACCGGTTGCTGAAAAAAGGTTTTTTAGATGTTCAGATTCCCGATCGGCATTATGAAATCGGGCTTACTTAACCGAACATTCAACACATATCGATCAATTACATAATATTACAGGCTCATGCGCAGCATGCCACTCAGGGTTGTCTGTAAGTTGGCATCCAGCCCAGCTTTTACAGGGTCCTAACAAAAGAAACAACTCCTACTTCGGCTTCACTTTACTAGTTTTCTTACCTTTGTCGTCCTTCTGCCAATATGACTGCCCTTAAAAACAGCATTATATTTGACAGATAGAAAGTATACGCAGTCAAAATCACATCTTAATAATACATTCTCAATATGTTGCAAATTATCTCTAAATTATTTGGAGGGAACAAGTCGGAAAAGGATATCAAAGTTATTTCACATTATGTGGAGAAAATAAATACATATTTTTCGTCGTACGAATCACTTTCCAATGATGAGTTAAGAAATAAAACCATTGAGTTTAAATCGCGGATAAAACAGCACGTTGCTCCTGTAGATAATGAGATAGCAGAACTCAAAAAACAGGCGGAAGAGCTGGCTTTTAATGAAATCGTGCAAAAAGATGAAATATACCAACAGGTAGATAAGCTGGGCAAGCAAAGGAATGAAAAGATCGAAGAGGCGTTGAATGAGATATTACCCGAAGCATTTGCGGTGGTTAAAGAAACTGCGCGTCGGTTTTCAGCTCATACACAACTCGAGGCAACTGCAACTGACCTGGACAGGGAGCTAAGTGTTACCAAATCGCATATTGCAATTAGTGGTGACAAAGTTATCTACAGCAATACCTGGATGGCAGGTGGCAGCCAGGTTACCTGGAATATGGTACACTACGATGTGCAGTTATTAGGCGGTGTGGTGCTGCATCAGGGGAAAATTGCGGAAATGGCCACAGGTGAGGGTAAAACATTGGTGTCTACTTTACCAGCTTACCTGAATGCCCTTGCAGACGAAGGCGTGCATATTGTTACTGTAAACGACTACCTGGCTAAACGGGATTCTGAATGGAATGGCACTCTATATGAGTTCCTGGGATTAACGGTGGATTGTATTGACCGTCACCACCCCAATAGCGCAGAGCGGCGTAAAGCATACCACGCCAGTATAACCTACGGCACAAACAACGAATTCGGCTTTGATTATCTCCGCGATAACATGGTGCATAATCCCGATGAAATGGTGCAGCGCAAACATCATTATGCGATGGTGGATGAGGTGGACAGTGTATTGATTGATGATGCGCGTACTCCCCTGATCATTTCCGGTCCGGTGTCAAAAGGAGGCGATGATCAGCAATACATTCAACTGAAGCCCAGGGTGCACCAATTGGTTGAAGCACAGCGGCAGGTAGTGAACAAAGCTTTAATAGAAGCAAAAAAATTAATAGCGGAAGGGAAGGACGACCCCAAAGATGGAGGATTGGCTTTGGTACGGGCATTTAGAGGTTTGCCTAAAAATAGTTCATTAATTAAGTACCTCAGCGAACCTGGCATTAGGGTAAAATTGCAGAGATCTGAGAACTTTTACTTAGCCGACCAGGGAAAGCAGATGCATATTGTGGATGATGAATTATTTTTTCATATTGATGAAAAAAACAACCAGGTAGAACTTACTGAGAAGGGCTTACAGCACATTACCAGGTCCGGCGAAGATCCTAATTTTTTTGTGCTTCCCGATTTAAGCATTCTGCTGTCGGATATAGAAAAAAACAGCGATACACCTGAAGATAAATTACATCGAAAGGAAGCTGTATTGAACGAATATGCGCAAAAGGCAGATCGTATACACAGCGTACAACAATTATTAAAAGCATACACCCTGTTCGAGAAGGATGTTGAGTATATAGTGATTGAGGGACAGGTGAAGATCGTTGATGAACAAACCGGTCGTATTATGGAAGGCCGGCGCTACAGCGATGGTTTACACCAGGCAATTGAGGCTAAGGAAAATGTAAAAGTGGAGGCGGCTTCACAAACCTATGCAACGGTTACGCTACAGAACTTCTTCCGTATGTATCACAAACTGGCTGGCATGACGGGTACCGCTGAAACTGAAGCAGGCGAATTTTGGAGCATTTATAAGCTGGATGTGGTATCTATTCCTACCAACATACCTGTTACGCGTAAAGATGAGCAGGATCTTGTGTATAAAACCAAACGTGAAAAGTATAAAGCGGTTATAGAAGAAATTGAAAAGTTACGAAACAGCGGGCGGCCAACGTTGGTGGGTACCACTTCTGTGGAAGTGAGTGAACTGTTGAGTAAAATGTTGCAGGCGCGGAAAATACCCCATAATGTATTAAATGCCAAGCAGCATGCCCGTGAAGCTACAGTGGTATTGGAAGCCGGGTTGAGCGGCGCTGTTACCATTGCTACAAACATGGCTGGCCGGGGCACAGACATAAAATTAGGACCAGGTGTAAAGGATGCCGGCGGGTTAGCTATTATCGGCACCGAACGTCATGAATCGCGTCGAGTGGACAGGCAGTTGCGTGGTCGTGCCGGACGACAGGGTGATCCCGGAACCTCGCAGTTTTATGTATCGCTTGAAGATGATCTTATGCGCATGTTCGGCAGTGAGCGGATCGCCTCCCTGATGGATCGGATGGGATATAAAGAGGGTGAGGTGATACAGCACAGCATGATTACAAAAAGCATTGAAAGGGCGCAGAAAAAGGTAGAAGAAAATAACTTTGGAATCCGCAAGCGCCTGCTTGAGTATGATGATGTAATGAACAAGCAGCGTAACGTAGTATATACCAAACGCGAACATGCTTTGTTCGGGGACCGGCTGGCACTCGATCTGGATAATGCCTATTATAGCGTGGCAGAGGGCTTAATTAATTCTTTTCGGGAACAGGAAGATTATGAAGGATTTAAATTAGCTGCTATTATTCATTTTGGTATTGATACGGCCATCACCGGTGATGAGTTTATTAAAGGTGATATTAATAAAATTGCCGACAAGTTGTATGTGGAAGCTTCTGCCAACTACCAAAACCGCAAGGACGGGCTGACTAAGCAGTCTATTCCTGTATTTCAGAATATCAAACTCCTTCAAGGCAATCATATTGAAAATGTAGTGGTTCCTTTTTCGGATGGAAAGAAAGGAATCCAGGTGCTGGCAAACATGAGAAAAACGCTCGAATCGAAGGGACAGGAGCTGGCAAATGCGCTTGAGAGAACGATTACACTGGCGGTCATTGATGATGCCTGGAAGGAACACCTGCGTGCCATGGACGACCTTAAGCATAGTGTGCAGACAGCGGTTTACGAACAAAAAGACCCGCTTGTAATTTACAAAACCACTGCTTTTGAAATGTTCAGAAATATGGATGGCGACGTGAACAGGGATATCGTTTCATTTCTTAGTCATGCCGCTATTCCTGTAGAACAAAACGCCGGACAAATACGGGAAGGTAAAGAAAGGAAAACAGATATGAGCCGGATGCAGGTGAATAAAGATGAAATTGATACCCGCGGAAATGACTATGCTGCGAACGAAAATGATTACTATGATCCTTCTGATACGGTTACAAAACGGGAACCTGTAAAAGTGGGGCCCAAGATTGGCAGAAATGATCCCTGCCCCTGCGGTAGCGGAAAAAAATATAAACAGTGCCACGGAAAAGATGCATAGGAATGCGCTTCTATCGCAATCTAATAAATGTTAAACGGGAAAGCAGTGGTGAACTAAGTGAGGCTTGTAAAATAACGTTATTCACGGTTTCATGAATATTGCTTCCTATATAGACCATACGCTTCTTAAACCTACGGCTACCAGCGGGGAAATACAAAAACTTTGTGAGGAAGCCGCAAAATATAAGTTCGCTGCGGTATGTGTGCCCCCGTTGTATGTAAAAACTGCCAGGTCCCTGCTTGCCGGATCAAAGATTAAAATCGCTACAGTCATTGGCTTCCCGTTTGGTTATTCGGCTATTGAAGCAAAATTAGCGGAAGTGGTATTAGCGATTTCGGATGGTGCAGATGAGTTAGACGTAGTAATTAATATTGCCGCTGTAAAAAACAAAGACTGGCAGTTTATTGCCAGCGAAATAAATACTATACTCCCTTTTATCAGGAATTACGGCCGCGTGATTAAGGTTATTATCGAAAGCGGACTACTCACCAATGATGAAATTATTAAGTGTTGCGAATTGTACGGCGCGGCAGGAGTTGATTTCATTAAAACTTCAACCGGATATGCGCAAACCGGCGCAACGGTGGAGTCGGTACGATTGATGAAGCAACATTTGCCGGCACATGTAAAAATAAAAGCCTCCGGAGGTGTTCGCACTTATTTATTTGCGCAGGAGCTTCTTTCGGCAGGCGCCGACCGGCTTGGGTGCAGCGGTAGTGTTGATATTGTGGAAGCGTTCAATAAAACTATGGTATGATTTTTTTAACATTATAAAATATTAAAGTGCGATGGAGTGCTTTGAAAGCTTGTTAGAGGAGTTCGTATATTAGCTCAGGTGTCTTTAATGTATCAATATTAATGTATGAAAAGAATACTTATCCCCGTTTTCTTCCTTTTGGCGGTTATTGAGACCTCTGCTCAAATTTCAGGAGTTGACGCAAAAGAAAATGTTACCATTATAAAAGATCCCAGGGTCAATAAGCTTGTTCAAAAAAACAGGGAAATCAACGAAGAGGTATATTTAAAAACAATCAAAAATATGTCGGGGTATCGCCTGCAGGTGATCAATACCAACGATCGAAATAAAGCCATCGCCGTTAAAACCCGTTTGCTTAGTGATTTCCCAGACGAAAATACATACCTGATTTACCACGCTCCCTATTTTAAAATACAAATGGGTAATTTCAGAACCAGGGAGGATGCGGAAGAATTGATGAAGAAAGTAAAACGGATTTATCCTTCAGGCGTATTCATTGTACCATCGCGTGTAGAACTTAAACCAACCCGGGATGGGGAACTCATCTTGTGATGTTTAACCGCATCCCAGTTGGGGGGAGTGTTATTTTAAAGCTACCAGTACCGAGCTACCGGCTTCGCTCGTTGTTTTAACAATGCCAAATCCCGGAGCATACCACTCCTTAACATCGAAGTTTAAAGGAATTTTTATAGGTCCCGTTTGTATAGCAAGCTCTACCTGGTAGTTAATCGTAAAGCAATTCCAGGAGCCTGCCTGCGTATTTACCTGTTCTGTACCCGTTACCGTTCGGTTATAAATCAACATATTTAAAGCCTGCTTTACCCCATTATTATCAATTTCCAGGCTAATTGTTCCATCTTTCAACTTTGCTCCATTTTTTATTACGGCGGGGTATTCAAGATAAGAATTTGAGCTTTTGGCCTTTGCTATGTCAAATTGCTGTATTTGCTTGTGGGGAAGAAAAAGCCTCATGTCCATTAGCACTACTCCACTACTGCATTTTACATTGGCTACCTCTTTGCTTATGGAATTTCCTTTTTTGTCGAGTATATCTGCATGTATGATTGCAGTGCGATTGTTTCCCTTAATGGAAACATTAGAAATATTGTACACCAGGGTACCATTTGCGTCTCCATTGGTGTTAAATATAGCCAGTTCCTCCTTCTTGTTATTTTGAAAAAGATAAAAAGAGTTACAATCCTGGGCAAATGCATAAAAATGCATGAAAGGCAGTATGAGGGTAAGCAGTAGAGATTTCTTCATAAACTGTGGGTTGAGGAGTCAGGAAAGATAGAAAATTATCCAGAAAAGTAAAAGCCCATTGCGGGTAATAAAGGAGTTTAACGATAAATCCAATGGTAATTAGGTCACTTTTTTATCTTTAGTGAAAAAACCAGTAAGGAATCGTTTCCACACAGACAGCTTTTTACCCAGGTTTCTGCCAGCGCCCAACTGCAGGGCTGCAACAACAGCTTTTTTAGTTAAACTGGCAGACGGGCTCATGAGTAAACGACCGCTGAAATAGCCAAAAGTCAATTTCATGATGGATTCAAAAATTCCGGCCTTTATTCCGCTGTCCGACGAGATTCCATTAAATACGCTCTTAAGCAAATTTCCGGGTGTAATGCTTTCGTAAGTTTTTTTGAACTGATGTTTTAACCCTTCCTCCAAAACACGCGTTTCGGTTTCCAGTAAATCAATCCTTGCTTTTACATCTTCATATCTCAAAGCCTTACTCATTTCAGAATTTTATTTACCAGGGCGTTATAAACCGGTGTTTTTATAATTTGGCGTCGTGAAAGGTAGAGGATTAAACACAATAAGGCATAAATTCCGGCAACAATAAAAAAACCATAATACGTTTCACCCAGCCATGCTCCGAGCAACAGCGCCACACCAATGTTCAACGATATTATACCCAGGATGGCAACCAAAATAAAAGCCAACTGAGCAACAAACGAAGAGACTATGTTAGCGGTCTTATCCACTGCCTTTAATTTCCACAATTCTGTTTTAGCTTCTATATACCGACCTGTATCATCAATCAGCATTGTAATATTTTCGGAGACTGTTTCTTTCATTATTATGGGTATTTTATGTCGCCGGAATAGCTTCGATTTGGCAGCTAAAATTAAACCACCGAATTTTTTACTTTGTTGCTAAAGGTGCTCACATTGCCTTTTTCTACTGCCTCTTCAACTTCGTGTTTTGCGTGCGTGTATTTGTCTTTTACCGTATCAACGAAGTCGTTAAAAGTGTGTTTGAGCGTGTCGCCCAGATCCGAGGTGCTTTTGGAGATTTTATTTCTTGTTTCAGAACCTTTGTCGGGAGCAAAAAGGATTCCTGCGATTGCACCGATAGCCGCGCCGGCTAATAAACCGAGTAAAACTTTAGAATCTGCTTTCATGGTAATTGTTTTAATATTAATAACTATAAATCATTTTTCTTATGTATCCAGTAATACATTATCCTGCCAAAAAAAAATTGATCTTAAACGTCCACAGATACAGGTTGTAAGGAAAGTATGCTCTTTAAATATGAGCAATTAATTCCCCACCGTGTGGAATATATCCTATAAAAAAAGAACAATGCTAAAGTTACATCATTAAATGCGCTTAAATAAATACCGGCATGCTTATTTATGTAAT
>CAYMKT010000045.1:16803-22423 GCA_964391065.1 uncultured Terrimonas sp.
TCTAAAACTGTTCCGCACAATAGCTGAAGTTCGCGAAGAGAAAACCGGGTTTCCAGAAGCCGAAGATCACGCAATCGTGATGACGAAAAGGACCTGTTTGCTATTGTACAATTAAGGTATACATTTTTAACCTTGCCCGATCTTTAGCGGAGAAGAAAATTGAATTGGCTTTATTTGTGCCTCACTTTAAATGACCAGGTAAAGTTAAATATCGCCACTACCTCTCCGTTCTTATTAGTGCCGGTTGACCGTACAGTAATACTATTGTCACCACCTGCAACGATGGCTTCTTCAATTGCGTCTCTTAGCGCTAATCCATCTCTGCACACAAAGGAGGTAACTCCCGTTGCTTTTTTGTAGTATTCGGCGTTCATATTTGTTATAAGCATTGAAACGGAAGGCTTTCTGTTGTAGATGATTGCCATGGCCAAAGCGCCTGTACTCATTTCTGCAGCCATCGCAAGGCAGGCAAAATAGGTTGATCGAAAAGGGTTTTTCGAAAACCACTTATAGGGTATTGTTACCACACACTTTTCATCCGTAATCATTTTTATCCTAACACCCGAAAAGTAGGCGTTTGGCAATCTGGAAAGTAGGAACAACCTGAATTTAACAGGATGAAGTACCATTTTAGTAAATGCACTCATACTTTTGGTGTTTGATGAGGTGTTTTAATGGGTTGAAGGTTGGTTGCCTGGTTATTTCTATCCATGTGCATCCTGGTGGCCGACGCTTAATACGGTATTTAATTTCAAGGTTACTGATGGCGGCGATTTCTGATAAAAATCCTACTGTAAATGCTTTTCACACTACTGTCAGGCAGGTTTCAGAACAGCTTCGCCATGTGGAATCGCCTTTGAACGCGGAAGCCATATATCATCCATACGCAGGTGATAACCCGTAAAGGTAATTTACCTAAATGTAAGCGATTTTTTATTTATTCGAAGAGTAAGCTTTAATCCCGCAGTTTAACCAATCTTCGTACTTTTTTATATCTGGCGTATACCCTACGGGGTGAGTCATTAGCTTTCCTTCGTGGTTCAAAATAACGTATAAGGGTTGCGTTGCCTGTCCAAAATTTTCGGATTGAAATGTTGCCCATTTATCACCAATGGTTAGAATATCTTTTTCTTTTCCATCGGACATGGGGTAGGTAAACCTTTCGGCGACAGGAAGTTTTTTTCGATCATCTACATACAGCGAGACCAATATGAATTTTTCTTGTATGAGCGATGAAATTTGAGGTTTTGTCCAAACCTGCTCTTCCATCTTTCGGCAGTTTACACAAGCCCACCCGGTAAAGTCAACAAGAATGGGCTTGCGCTGTTCTATAGAAAGTTGTATCGCCTTCTGGAAATCATTTAAGGCATCTGGTTCAATACCCTTGCCATTTACGTTATGCCTGCCATAAATACTGTAGCTTAAAGGGGGAGGAAACCCACTCAGTAACTTTAGGTTGGCGTAAGGTGTAGATGTGAGCCCGGGTGCAAGATACAGGGCGAAAGCAAAGGCTATCGCACCCGATACCTTCCGCCAGGATGGTATTTTTTTTTCGGTAGCATCGTGCGGAAGTTTTAACCACCCAAAAAGATAAAAGCCAAGTCCGAGGGAGACTATGAGCCAGATACCAATAAATACCTCACGTTTCAGTATCCCCCAATGCTGCACAAGATCAGCATTAGAAAGAAATTTAAAAGCCAGCGCGATTTCTACAAAAGCCAGGATTTTTTTTATAGTATCCAGCCATCCACCACTTTTAGGAAGTGATTTTAACCAGTTGGGGAACATGGCAAAAAGTGCAAAAGGTAAAGCTAGTGCTGTTCCAAAGCCAGCCATCCCACTTGTAAGCGACCACGCCCCCCCGGATGCCGTTCCAACCAGCAGGGTGCCTAAAATTACTCCTGTACAGGAAAACGACACGATGACCAAGGTGAGTGCCATGAAGAAGATACCACTTAAACTACCAAGACTGCTTTTTGAATCAGTCTTTCCGGCAATCCCGGCAGGCAGGGTTATTTCAAAATATCCAAAAAAGGAAATAGCGAAAAAGACAAAAACGGCGAAGAAAAAAACGTTAAGCCAGGCATTAGTAGAAATGTTATTAAATATTTCAGGTTGCACATTCCCGATAATATGAAAAGGTATACTGGCTATTACATAAATGAGAAAAATAAAAAAGCCATAAAAAAGCCCATTGCGTATGGCCTGACGCTTATTATTTGCCCGGTTGGTGAAGAAGGAAACCGTAACCGGAATCATGGGAAACACACAGGGTGTGAGCAACGCTATTACTCCGCCTATAAAGCCCAGCAAAAAAATAGTCAATAGTCCCTTTTCTGAAGCGCTTTCATCGCCGCATGGGAGTACGGGATTTTTGAGATCAACCTGCGGAAGCTTAATGCTGTTGGCTGTTGCAGATACTACTCCCTCCTGAAAGTGTACCGTTTTCGTTTCTTCAACCGGAATAAATTCGTCGTTGTTGGAGGCAAAACCGCTTAACGAAATTTTAAGTGAAGCCGGAATCGGGCCTGAAATATTTATTTTTTGAAGCAGCGTGAAGTTCCTGCTATATACTTTAAGCTCGCGACCATCGAAAACCGGGTCTTTTATTGTTGTTGTTCCCGGACTGTATACCAGGTTACCCGATTTTTGTATGTTTTCGTTATCCCATTTTATCGTCAATCCGGGTAATTCCAAATCAACCGTTGAATCTGTATAAATATGCCAGTTTTCGGCAAGCCTGGCATTTATAGTAATTGTATAGGTGTTGGTATTGGTATTGTTCTTTTCTGCACCAACATCCCACTGCAAAAACTTCTCCTGCGCTGCCGAAAATAAGGGTAGCACAATAAAAAGGAAAAAGCTGATTCGTCGTTTCATGCAATTATGGTACCCATTAGCGTTGCAATGGCAATATAGCGTGGCAAAAATAAGGCTTACAGCCCAAGCCATCGCATCTTTAATATTACTATAACAGCCCAATCAAAAACAACGTATCGGGCACTTTGCTGAAGGCATCAGATATTATTCAACCACATCATCAACGGACAGAAGTTCCTCACGATTTTCATTCCATTCTACAATAAAATTGTTTCTGCCTTCGCCGGTTAAAATGCTCATATACTTTTGTTGTATGAGTTCAAGCATGGAGAGAAAGAGGAAGATGGCGTGTATTCGGTTTTCACAAACTTCAAAAATTTTTTCAAAGGTAACCGTTTTTTCGTTGCCTACCATGTCCAGCATATATTCCCGGCTGCTTTCCATGGTATAGTGGTAACGATATACCACATGTTGCGGTCTGTTGTTTCGGTCGTAGAGGCGTTGCATTACCCGTTCAAAAGCTTTCATCAGCTTAAACATGGTAATGGTTTGTATCTCGGTGCCCTCACCGGCTTCTTCACCCACCTGAACAATTTCCTTGTGAATATTACCCCGTTTTACCATCAGCATGCGAATAGCCTCCATTTCGGCCATCTTCGATGACGCTTCTTTGAATCTTTTGTATTCCAGCAGTTTGTCGATCAGCTCCTGGCGGGGATCAATTTCATTGCCTTCTGCATCAACTTCTTTGCGTGGTAAAAGCATCTTGGCTTTAATACGCATAAGGGTAGAAACAAAAAGAATAAATTCGCTGCTCAGTTCTATATTCAGGTCTTCCGCACTGTGCATGTAAATTACAAAGTCATTAATGATCTTTGTAATCTGAATGTCATATATATCCAGTTCGTCCCGCTCGATAAAGAACAACAACAGGTCAAAAGGACCTTCAAACTGGGGTAATTTTATTTGATACGATTCTGTATTCAATTGAATAGTTTAAATTGTTCGTTTCTGCGCCGGAAAATACCTGTAAATCAAACAACCCGAAGGTATGGATAAATCAGATTTAGTTTTTAAAAGTATAAGAAAGTCCTACACCCATCAATTCCTTTAACTGAAGTTTTGGTCCCCGTAAATTTCCGTTGTCATCTAATGAGCCTACATCATCATCGTATATCATATCCAGTGATATACTTACCGTAATGAGCTTCGTTACTTTTACCAGCAGTATATTAGTCATATACAAATCTATGTTTCGTGGATTGTGAAAATAGTTGGAGAAAAGATCTAATCGCCCCTGGTAAGATGTATTCTCGCTAATTTTTGTTTTGTAGTTCACTGAAGCAAAGGCGCCAAATTCTGTATTTGTCTTTTTGCCTGGGTCAACACCATAGGCGCCAGCCGCCGATAAAGAATCATTATTTACAATTACCCACCTTGCCGTTGCGGGCGACAGAGCAACTGAAAAATTATCTGAACGTTGATAAGTGATCGTAGGAGAAAGCAGTATATATGCGGGCGCCATAAATTCGGAAGTGAAAACTTCTTCTTTATCTTCCGGGTAGGAATATCCCTTTGCGAACTGTGACCTGAAATTAAACAATGCGCCAACGTACCAATGCCCTTTTCCAACCTGGTACCCATATTTTGACACCAGGTCAATACGATCGTCGGATTTACGCATGCCCAAACTTGTGGTTTTAACCATACCATAGGCCAGGTCAATCGTGTTATCCCATATATGCCGGTCCTTTTTATAAAAAGCGTACAAATTTGCCGTTGAGGCCATAGATAAAGAAGACTTATCGCCTCCGGCAGCCCAGTTGCTGAGAGCACCCTGGTTTACAGTTAAACTGAGCAGGCCCCCGGTTTTCCAGGTATTGGGAATCGTATCATTTGGATCTTTTTTTATCGCTCTTCCACTTTCGTCTTTCAGCGTCTTTATGGTTTCATCCTGCGCCCTTAACGAAGAACTCAATACAATACCAAAACAAAAAAACAAACCCCAGGCTATCCCTTTCATAATGAAGATAATTTTTGCGCGAAAATAAATAAAAACCTTCTGAACGGTTTTTATATCGTTCACTAATTTGGTTAATCCATTACCAAAATTATTCCAGAAGAGGAGACTATTTTTTTAATTCGTCTCGGATCTCCATCAACAGCTTGTCGGTTGACGAAGGCTCGGGGGGTGGGGGTGGAGTTTTTTTCAAAACAGTATTCATGGCTTTTATCATGATAAACAGCACCAGCGCTATTAGAATGAAATCAATAACAGCCTGCAGGAAACCTCCAACAGGGAAAACCGTTTCACCAACTTTGAATTGAATATCAGCAACGCCTCCCTTGCCTATAAGCAGGCTAATGATAGGCATAATAATGGTTGCTGTGAGAGCAGTTACAATCTTACCAAAAGCTCCTCCAATTATTACAGCCACCGCTAAATCTACGATATTGCCCTTCATGGCAAATTCCTTAAATTCTTTAATAAAGCCCATGGTCTTTAATTTAAAAATTATGATGATAGATATTAAACAGGATTTAAATGTATTTTAATAGTCCAGCATTTGGAGATATTAACCTTCGGAATTATTCACAAATAATACACCTTATGAACAGCGTTATTGTTTTAATTTGGGATATTTCATTTTAAGCCCCTTTAAGGTGCCATATACCATTTTGAGAAAGGTAATGCAAAAGAAAATGATATGGAAAGTCGGAATATTTGATCTATTCAAAGGTGGCGTTTACACCACCATCATTTCCTTTTCTTTAGCGGCCAGGTGACTATCGATCATAG
>CAYMKT010000045.1:22523-25945 GCA_964391065.1 uncultured Terrimonas sp.
GTTTACACCACCATCATTTCCTTTTCTTTAGCGGCCAGGTGACTATCGATCATAGCGGTATACTTGTCCGTGAGATGCTGGATATCTGTTTCTGCATCTTTGCCTGCATCCTCACTTAACCCATTTTTCTGTAATTTTTTAATATCTTCTATGCCTTCACGGCGTATGTTACGGATAGCTACTTTCGATTGTTCGCCTTCGGCGTGAACTTTTTTTACCAGTTCCTTTCTTCTTTCTTCTGTTAATGGTGGTAAAAAGAGGCGAATGATGGTACCGTCGTTTTGAGGAGTTACACCAAGATTAGCAGCAATAATAGCGCGTTCAATGGGTTGCAGCATGTTTTTTTCCCATGGTTGAATAGTTAACGTGCGGGAATCTGCCACCGAAATATTTCCTACCTGGCTAATGGGGGTAGGTGATCCGTAATAATCCACAATTAACCCGTCCAGCATTTGAGGAGTTGCCCGCCCGGCACGAATTTTCACTAATTCTGCCTCCAGGTGGTTAATCGCTTTCTTCATCGAATCTTCGCTAACATCCAGAACAAATACAACATCTTCTGACATAAATAAATAAATTAGATATGCGCAAAGCTAATAAATGACAAATAAATAAACAGAATTTGCAGGTCAATTGCGTTCAACTGCCTTATTGGCCGGAGTTAAAGGCACAATCCTGGAGGGTTTGGCCAGTTGAAGGATGTCGTCGTTATCATCGCCGGCCACTACCATCAATCTTGGTTTACGCAGGTACACTAATGTAAAGCCCCCGAATGCCAATCCTACCAAAATAGGGATGACTATATTAATGCTGAGAAAACTCAAGGAATAAGCAATAGCAACAAATAAAACATTTACCACAATAAGCGTAAAACTAACTGCCTTATGGCTCATACCCCTGTCTAAAAGTATATGATGGATATGATTGCGGTCCGGGGTGAAAGGAGAACGCTGGTTAAATATCCTGATAGAGAATACCCTTAAGGTATCAAATAAAGGAATGATTAATATGGCTACAGCCATTACGGGCGGGGCAGCCATTGGTACAACAGCCCCGGGAGCATCAGCAATATCCATAAACTGAACTACCAGTATGGCGTTCACCAATCCTATGAGCAAAGAACCAGTATCACCCATAAATATCCGGGCCGGGGAACGGTTAAATATCAAAAATGCGAGAAGGCTTCCACTCATTGCAAAAGCGAAAGCGGAATATTCTACATGACCGGCAACATAAAAATACACTCCAAAAGTAAGCGTCGTAAAAATACCCAAACCCGCTGCCAGTCCATCAACACCGTCGATGAGATTAAAGGAATTGATAATAACGATTACAGTAAGATAGGTTAACGTGAGACTAATCACTTCGGGTAGTTCATTTACTCCCAGGAATCCGTGCATGCTTTTAATAACAATCCCGCCTTTATAAATAATAATAAAGGCCGCTATAATCTGCCCAATTATTTTTTTCATCGGGGTAAGAATAAGAATATCATCCTTAAGTCCGAGGAAGAAAATCACCAAAGCCGCCGCGAAATAATATTGGAAACCAGGAGCCGAAGTAAAGGAGATGGTCATCAAACAGGAAATGATGAAGCCAGCAAATATTCCCAGTCCACCTAATGAAGGGACTGGCGTGGCATGTATTTTCCTTGCATTTGGAACATCATATAACTTCTTTATTTCTGATACGTTGATAATTACAGGAATTGCAGTAAAAGTAATAACAAAAGCTAATATGGTTGCCAGCAAAATGATTTCCATCCAGTCCGCTTTTAGAGGTTCGAAGATATGATAATAATTTTATTTACATAAATTGAACGCAAAGAATATCTGATTAAGATATTGTTACTATCCCATCCGTAGGGTTCATATAGAACGGTTGGTGAAAGAGGTTAGTATTGGCTAATAAAACTATATTTCAAAAAACAATAACCTTATTTATCTATATCCAACACTTTATTTTAGCTTTGACGCCTGTTCAAAAAAACTAAAAACTATGCCAGATTTAAAGGACGTTGCAACTCAGATCAGGAGGGATATTGTTAGAATGGTGCACGGCTGCCAGAGCGGGCATCCAGGCGGATCGCTGGGATGTGCTGATTTTTTTACAGCGCTCTATTTCGATATAATGAAGCACGACCCGTCTTTTAATATGGATGCAGAAGGGGAAGATGTGTTTTTTCTTTCAAATGGGCATATTTCGCCGGTATTTTACGCTACACTTGCCCGTTCCGGTTATTTCCCGATCAGCGAATTGGCTACCTTTCGAAAAATCAATTCGCGCCTTCAGGGTCATCCGGCCACACACGAACACCTTCCCGGTATAAGGGTGGCTTCAGGTTCCCTGGGTCAGGGAATGAGTGTTGCAATTGGCGCTGCCTTAGCAAAAAAATTGAATAAAGACGATAAATTGGTGTATTCATTACATGGCGACGGCGAATTGGATGAAGGACAAAACTGGGAAGCGATTATGTTTGCCCCCAATAAAAATGTTGACAATCTTATTTCAACAATAGACTGGAATGGACAACAGATTGATGGAACTACCCAGAAAGTAATGGACCTGGGAGACATTGGGAAAAAATTTGAAGCATTTGGCTGGATAACCTTAGAAGCCAATGGTAATGATATTGACGAGTTGATAGCCACTTTGAATAAAGCAAAAGGGCTTACAGGAAATGGTAAGCCAATTGCCATAATGATGCGTACTATTATGGGGAAGGGTGTGGATTTTATGGAAGGCCATCACGAGTGGCATGGAATAGCGCCTAACGATGAGCAATTACAAAAGGCCCTGGCGCAGCTACCTGAAACACTGGGAGATTATTAGTACAATATAACATCTGTCGTTTTTTGTGTTAAGGCAATATTGGCATGAACTGCCTAAAAAACAGCAAGGCTCTTTCTTAAAATTTCAATGCATTCCTTAATTTGTTCCGCGGTGATAATCAAAGGGGGTGCTAACCGTATTTTATCTCCGTGTGTAGGTTTTGCCAGCAACCCGTTTTCTTTTAACACCATGCAAAGTTTCCACGCTGCATCCGCATCGGGATGTTGAATAACTATAGCATTCATTAATCCTTTACCGCGAATGGCAGCTATAACAGGGGAACTTATTTTTTGTATTTCGGCTCTTAATAATGTTCCCATACTAGCTGCATGCGCTGCCAATTTTTCTTCTTTCAGCACAGATAAGGCTTCAATAGCTACCCTGCAGGCTAAAGGGTTTCCACCATAGGTAGAACCATGTTCGCCGGGTTCGATTGTAAGCATAATTTCGTTCCTGGCAAGCACAGCGCTTATGGGTAACATACCTCCACTCAATGCTTTTCCCAGGATTAAAATATCCGGAACTATATTTTCGTGATCACAACATAACATTTTACCCGTACGGCCTAAGCCGGTTTGGATTTCATCGGC
>CAYMKT010000046.1:0-14787 GCA_964391065.1 uncultured Terrimonas sp.
TTTGTCGCAACCTGCCGCCTATTATGTCGCATTCGTACAATTGTTTGCCAAAAGTCGGTCTTACATTTGATGTGTAATGGCAATTACTGAAACAAAGGGCTGCACATGCCACATATAATAAGGGAATAAAAAAATATCAGCTCCATAAAAATAATAATGGAACAGAATGTAAACATTAATCTGCCTGCTGAGGTACCGCCCAGTTCCCTTTGGAAGGCGTTAAAAGAAGCCATCCGCGGCACGGAAGCCGACTACACGAAAATCAGTTTGAAAAAAGCCATTTTCCTGTTGGCTATCCCCATGATACTTGAACTGGTGATGGAATCTGCTTTTGCGGTGGTCGATATTTACTTTGTAGGGCGGCTCGGTTCTTCGGCGGTGGCTACCGTAGGGCTTACCGAAACCTATTTGTTCCTGTTGTATTCTGTTTGTATGGGGCTGGCTACCGCTGTAACTGCTATTATTGCCCGTAGAATAGGGGAGAAAAAAAAGGACCAGGCAGGAATATCGGCCGTGCAGTCTATTTTCCTGGGACTATTGTCGTCTCTTCCGTTTGCCGTTGCGGGTATTTTCTTTGCAAAAGAATTGCTTACGCTCATGGGGGCCGATGAGTGGGCCATACAACATGGGTACCGTTACACCCAATGGATGCTGGGCGGAAATGTGGTAATTGTTTTGCTGTTCGTTATCAACGCCATATATCGCGGGGCGGGTGATGCAGCTATCGCTAT
Organism: uncultured Terrimonas sp.; assembly: GCA_964391065.1. Taxonomy (GTDB): domain Bacteria; phylum Bacteroidota; class Bacteroidia; order Chitinophagales; family Chitinophagaceae; genus Agriterribacter. The sequence continues at coordinate 732 of CAYMKT010000046.1, forward strand.
GCGGGTACTGTGGGTTGCCAATGGAGTAAACATTATCCTGGACCCGGTTCTCATTTTTGGGTGGGGTCCCGTTCCGGCGCTTGGTATCGAAGGCGCGGCTATCGCTACCAATATTGGCCGGGCTGTAGGCGTAATGATGCAGCTTTGGGTACTTTTCAAAGGCGGAAAGCATATCGGGGCCAAGCTTTCGGACCTTCGCTGGGATGCAAAGGTGATGTTGGGCATTATCCGCACCGCGTTGGGCGGCGTAGGACAAATGATTGTGGGAATGACTTCCTGGATTTTTATTATGCGTATACTTGCCGGCGTAGGTAGCGAAGCCGTGGCGGGCGCCACTATTGCCCTGCGTATTATGATGTTTACCATGATGCCAGCCTGGGGTATGTCGAATGCTGCCGCCACGCTGGTAGGCCAAAACCTGGGCGCCGGCAACCCGGAGCGTGCAGAATCATCCGTATGGAAAATTGGCTTTTACAATATGATATTTTTGGTGGGCGTTTCTGTGCTGTATTTTTTTTGTAACCATGGGTTGATGCGCATTTTTACGACAGATGAAAAAGTAATAGCCATTGGGGGCGAATGGCTGCGTATACTTTCCTATTCTTATTTTGTGTATGGCTGGTGGATGGTATCGGTGCAGGCATTCAACGGCGCAGGCGATACCAAAACCCCTACCCTTATTAACCTGGTGTTTTTTTGGCTGATCCAGATACCATTATCCTACTTTTTGGCCATTACCCTGAATTGGCAACATTCAGGCGTGTTTTGGGGCGTATTTATTTCAGAAACTTCCGTTGGACTTTTTACCCTCTGGATTTTCACCAAGGGAAGGTGGAAAACGATGAAAGTGTAATACAAAGCAGGTATTGTACCGGCGTTTGAGGCTCCGAAAGCTATGTGATAGCTTTTGAGCGGTCATTTATATCCGCCTCTGCCAACCGCGCCTCAATTTCATATTTGTTGTTGTAATAGCCTTTTCTGCAGGTTTCTATAAAGTACTTCAAAACGAAGGATGCAAAACCGTGCTTTTTGAATTGCTCCACATGTTTCAGTTCATGCTTTACCCATTTGGCATCCATTAAAAACTCCCGGGCCGTTGCATTGTGAAGGTGAATGGTTTTGCCCAGCGTAAATGCAACATTATCTACGCCGAGCCACCAGGCCGCTATCTTGGCCTTCCACGATCTTTCCTTGATTTTGATATCTGAAATATCCATAGATAAATTATCGCTGCTCCCAGTGTTTTATTATTTCTTCGGCGTGTTGCTTGTTTTTTGGCCGCAGAAAAACTTTTCCAATCACACCTTTTTCATCAATCACAAAAGTGGTGCGGTGCAGCCCCATGTATTTTCTTCCATACAGTTGCTTTTCACCCCACACCCCATATTTGTCAATAATTTCATGACCGGGATCTGCCAGCAGGGTAAACGGCAGGCTGAATTTCGTTTCAAATTTTTTGTGTGATGCTTCGTCATTCGGACTTATCCCAATAACTTCAAATCCTTTTTTCTTCAACAGGGCGTAATTATCGCGCAAATTACAGGCTTGAATGGTGCAGGTGGGGGTATCATCTTCGGGATAGAAAAACAGCACCAGCTTTTTTCCTTTGTAATGCGACAGGGATACCTTTTTGCCGTTTTGATCCTTTCCTGAAAAAGCAGGCGCTTTATCACCCTCTTTTAATGTAATCATATGAACGTGAAAATAGGAAAATATCGATAATGTGGGAATGTGATGAATATGAAAATGTGGGAAATAACAACTTGCATTGTTAACAGGAATGGATTTGTCTCAAACCGACCCGACCATAGACCATAAACTAAACCGGCAAATTCCATAGCTATCGTGTAAACGTAAAAACTTCCCTTTTAATATTACCTGCTGCATCCGCTACGCTTATCTTAAGCGAATGCTTCCCCGGAGGGCAATGTTCATCGAAACGATAAATGAAGGTTCGGCCTTTGTTGTTGGAAAAGCATAGCCATTTTCCATCTAACTCTGCACGGAAGTTTTTGAACTCGTCAAGGTTGTCTTTTACGGTAAAAATGAGGCTGGAGGCCTTGCTTAAATTGTCTCCATTTTTAAATCCTACAGGAATAATGTCCGGCGGCGTTTCATCTACCACCAGTTGAAAACTGCCGAAGCTGTTGAATTTCGCCATCGCCCAACCGTTCTGCCATTCTACTTTGGCTATTTCCTTTTTTGTTCCTGCAAACCGCTGCATTACTACCCGGTCTTTTTTATTCTCCGTCAAACCTGTGTCAGGTTTGATGCGCACCACCAGTCCATCCTGCAGGGGAATATGCGCCGAGCCAATTGTATGAACAGCAGACACCACCACCGGGTTGGCAGATTCCGATCGCTGGTACGCAATATGCACAGAGTCGTACAACCCTTTTTCGCTGATGTAATATTCCGCATCTTCACTGCCCTCGCCCACATTCAGCATAAATGGATAAAACAGCTTGCCTGCACCCGCCCCGCTTTTTGATGTGGTGGGTTTGTATTGTACCGTAAAGTTCAGCGTGGCGGTATTACCATTGGCATCTTTGGTTTCGATCCGGATCTCATGGGGTTGCTGGTCGTCTAAGACAATCACCCCATTCCCCTTTTTATGATCGTAGATACTGTTTATGTAGCCGGGTAGTTCCGATAAGTGCTGCAGGTAAGGCCCGCCTTTGGATTTGAGGCTGTAATCAATATGGGCGTTCAGGTAGCGGGTATCATTGTAGCTGATGGTATCCATGGTAAAACGAATCACTTCGCTGTTGTTGTCATATAAAATCCCCTCGTAAATACCATTGAGATTGGCAGAACCCGTTTGGGCATCGTAACTGGTAACAGCAAAACTAACTTTACCCGAATTACTTATGATTGTTGCCGGAACGGTGACATAATCTTGCGCCGTTTTTTTGACGGCTATCATTTTAGGAGATTGTTCGTAAACGCTCTTATTACGATCGTAAATTGCCAAACGCTGAATGGTGGGCGGCACGTCATCGGCGATCGGAAATCCAAACAACATCGGATTAAGATTGGTATCGGTAGCTGTGCTGCGTATCTCAAAATGGAGGTGCGGCCCCTGCGACCCGCCCGTGTTACCGCTGTTAGCAATGAATTCTCCCTTTTTTACCGGAAACAGTTCCGGGGGAATGTCGAGATAAACATTCCATGCTTCCAGCCGGTATTGTTGTGCTTTTACATACTGCTCCAGTTTTGGAAAGAAATGGTTAAGATGGGCATATACAGTGGTTAAACCGTTAGGGTGATTGATATAAATGGCGCGGCCAAAACCAAAGGGTTCAATCTTTATTCGTGCAATATAACCATCGGCTGCGGCGTGCACAGGGAGGTTTTCTGCCCGGTTGGTTTTAAAATCCAATCCCATGTGGTAATGATTCGGGCGAAGTTCCCCAAAGTTACCGGCCAAACTTGCCGGAATAGATAAGGGTTGATTAAAATATCCTTTTGGATAAATGGGCGTTACCGGGTTTTGGGCGAATGAATAAGAACCTGTTAACAAAAGCGAAAACAAAATACATCTCATCAAAAAAGTAATTCGTAAGTATTGGGTAACAAATCTACCCAGGATTAGTTTAACTATAAAATCATTTTCGCAATCATGTTGTGGGCCGGTAGTAAATTGAAGTTGCAGAACAGCGCCATTTTTTCGGGAATAATATTTATTTAAGGAATACTTTTTAAAATCTGGCATTCTCTTTGAATATTAATTTGCAACTGCTCTATTGATCGAACTGTAATTCTTGCTCTATAAAAATGCTGTTTCTTATTTTTTGAATTGAGTTACAAAGAAATTTTTCCCGGAGATAGTGACGAAGGATTTGAAATAGGATATCGTATACGGCTTGTGTATACCCTATATGTGGTATGTTTTATTGATAGTAAACTTGATTTTTGATAATAACCTTTGAAATGACGAAAATGATCGGAAAAGAGTACAATTTTTTAAGAATATAATACAGCGTTTTTCGTCTATATATTGTCTACTATTAAGTATTGTTGAACCTATAAATTGAAAAGTTATGAAAGGCATGAAAAGAAAAATTGCAGTGGCAATAGCCCTTATGATGGGAACAATAATTGGCGCGTTTCGTGGAGAAATTGCGAAGCAAAAATTTATTTCCAAAGTGAAGAGCAGGTATGAAAATCATAACCAGGTTCAACGACAACATGAAATTATGCTCGATGAATTTGAACTCTCTGCGTTTCACACCAGTTAGTGTTCAGGTTATATATTCTTTGAAAAGACATTGGCTATAGTCAGTGTCTTTTTTTTTGCAGCATTAGCATGCTGTATTGTATTCCGCTAAACGTATTGATGGCTTTAAACAAGGCCCAATCACCCCTGTTCGGTTTTTTGTTCCTAAAATCCCTTTTTATCCGGCAGCGGAGATATCAGCAACCGGCGCGCCCTGTGAAATTTAAATCCGCGGCGTTTCGCATTTCGTTTTTCAAACCCTACCTTTGCACGGTTTTTTTAGCGCCAACCTTAGTAAGTTGCATTCCTAAATTAACCGCCGGATCCTTTCAAATCTTAATTAAGAAATGCCTAAAGACAATTCCATCAAAAGCGTCCTGATCATTGGTTCAGGTCCAATTGTTATCGGACAAGCCTGTGAGTTCGATTATTCCGGAACCCAGGCCGCACGCAGCCTGCGCGAGGAAGGGGTTAAAGTAATCCTCATCAACAGCAATCCTGCTACCATTATGACCGACCCGATGATGGCCGACCGGGTATACCTTTTGCCATTAACCGTTGACAGTATTGAGCAGATCCTGGAGGAAAACCAGATAGATGCGGTTTTACCTACTATGGGAGGTCAAACTGCGCTTAATTTGGCTAAAGAAGCTGAGGAGTTGGGCATCTGGGAAAAATATTCCGTAAGGCTGATTGGTGTGGACATTAAAGCCATCGACAAAGCAGAAGACCGCGAGCTTTTTCGCCAATGGATGATTCAGATGGGCATACCGGTGGCGCCCGCCCGAACCGCCAACTCTTTTTTAGAAGGAAAAGAATTTGCGCAGGAAATTGGTTTCCCCCTGGTAATTCGCCCATCGTATACTTTAGGCGGAACCGGCGGAGGCTTTGTTCACAACAAAGATTTTCTGGATGAGGCCCTTAACAGGGGATTATCTGCCTCGCCCATACATGAAGTACTGGTAGAAAAAGCGGTATTGGGCTGGAAAGAATTTGAACTGGAACTATTGCGCGATGCCGCCGATAATGTTGCCATTATATGTACTGTAGAGAATTTTGATCCAATGGGGGTGCATACGGGCGATTCTATAACCGTAGCTCCGGCAATGACCCTGAGCGACACAGCATTTCAGTTGATGCGTAACACCGCCATTCGCATGATGCGCGACCTGGGAAATTTCGCTGGCGGCTGTAATGTGCAATTTGCACTCAATCCCGAGACAGAAGAAATTATTGCTATTGAAATCAATCCGCGTGTAAGCCGCTCCTCTGCGCTTGCATCCAAAGCAACGGGCTATCCTATTGCTAAAATAGCGGCCAAATTGGCCATTGGCTATAACCTGGATGAACTGAGTAACCAGATCACCCAATCTACTTCCGCCTACTTTGAGCCAACACTCGACTATGTTATTGTAAAGGTTCCCCGTTGGAATTTTGATAAATTTAAAGGGGCCGATGATACGTTGGGTCTGCAGATGAAATCGGTGGGCGAAGTCATGTCTATCGGGCGGAGTTTTACCGAGGCCATTCAAAAAGCCTGTCAGAGCCTGGAAAATGAAGCCGTTGGATTGGGGTACTATGGCAAAAGCATGATGCATGCCGAAGAGATAGTGGAATACCTGAAAACACCCAAATGGGACAGGCTGTTCAGAATAAAGGATGCGTTAATGATGGGCGTAAGCGTAAAATCTATTTGCGAAGCAACCCGCATCGACCGTTGGTTTATTTACCAGATACGGGATATTGTAGAAATTGAAAAGAAGATCGCTACATACAGCCGGCAAACGTTGCCTGATGCTCTGCTGATAGAAGCAAAACACAACGGTTTTGGCGACGAGCAGATCTGCCGCATACTGAAAGACGGCACCACTGATGAAGATATATACGAACGCAGGAAAAAGATGGGGTTAACGCGTGTATACAAAATGGTGGATACCTGCGCTGCGGAGTTTGAAGCCAAGACCCCTTATTTTTATTCCAGCTTTGAAGCCCCTTCTGTTCCCGGCAACGGCTCAACGGGCGTAGTGCATAACGAAAGTATACCGCACCATATAAAAGGCGCCGATAAAAAATCAAAAGGATCTGTTATCGTACTGGGGTCTGGTCCTAATCGTATAGGGCAGGGCATCGAATTTGACTACTGCTGTGTGCATGGGTTGATGGCCATCAAAGAGAGCGGCTACGAAGCCATTATGGTGAACTGCAATCCCGAAACGGTTTCCACTGATTTCGATATTGCCGATAAGCTTTATTTTGAACCGGTGTTCTGGGAGCATTTGTGGGAGATTGTGGAATATGAAAAGCCCGTTGGGGTAATTGTACAGTTAGGCGGGCAAACCGCTTTGAAGCTGGCCAAACGCCTTCACGAAAAAGGCATACGTATTATTGGCACCTCGTTCGACAATATGGATATTGCTGAAGACCGTGGTCGTTTTAGCGACAGGTTGAAAGAGTTGGGAATTCCTTATCCCAAATATGGAACGGCTTATAATACAGATGATGCCATTGAAGTTGCCAAAGAAGTTGGTTACCCGGTACTTGTTCGCCCGAGTTACGTATTGGGTGGTCAGCGCATGCGCATTGTATTAAATGACGAGGAACTGGAGAAAGGTGTGTTGAGCCTGCTGAAACATTTGCCGGGCAATAAAATCCTGATCGACCATTTCCTCGACCGCTGCCAGGAAGCAGAGGTGGATGCCATATACGATGGCGAGACGTTTCATGTAATGGGTGTAATGGAACACATAGAACCGGCTGGCATACATAGCGGCGATAGCAATGCGGTGTTACCGGCTTTCAACCTTACTCCTTTGGAAGTAACTACCATGGAGTTCTATTCCGAAAAAATTGCCAGGGCTTTGGATATCCGCGGCCTCATTAATATTCAGTTTGCTATAAAAGATGGTGTGGTATATGTAATTGAAGCTAACCCGCGCGCCTCCCGTACCACACCTTTTATCGCCAAAGCATACCAGATCCCCTACCTGAATGTTGCCACAAAAGTGATGTTGGGAGAAGTGAAGTTGAAAGACCTCAGTTTTAAAAAGAACCTGAAGGGCTTCGCCATTAAAGAGCCGGTTTTCAGTTTCGACAAATTCCCGAATGTAAATAAAGAATTAGGACCTGAAATGAAATCCACCGGTGAAGCGATCCGGTTCATTAAAGATCTTAGAGACCCTTATTTCAGAACATTGTATAAGGAGCGGAGTATGCATCTCAGCAAGTAAGAAAGATCATATACCTCGTAAAAGGGCGCAGAAACGCGCCCTTTTAATTTCTATACATGCTTAATGTATGGCATCCATTTTTAGATTAGATTGATTGCAACACAGTTTCCTACAACAAAGGCAAGAAATGTTTAATTCTTTTTATTGTTTCTTCTTTGCCCAGTAAAACCGCTATATCAAATACATGCGGGCCGAACTTGCCACCCACCAGCATTACCCTTAACGGCAACATCACCTCTCCGGGTTTTATCTGACTTGCAGCGGCAATCTCCTTGAAATTGTGCTCCAGTTCCGAAGCATTCCACAAAGTTGCCAACTCAAAATTCCGGATGAGTTCAACAAAAAACTGTTGTTTGGCGTTGCTCCATTTTGGCTTAACGGCATCAATGTCGTATTGCTCAGGCAACCTAAAAAAGAAATGACTTTGTTCAACAAAGTCGGGAAGCAAAATACAACGGTCTTTCACCAGGTTCATTACTGCTTCCAGGTGTTTTTCATTGGTAATGTGTATTCCTTTTTCCTCAAACAGTTGTTTTACCTGGGGCAGATAATGTGCAACAGGTAATTTTTTTATCCATTCATGATTGAACCATTTCGCTTTTTCGTAATCAAATTTAGCGCCGCCACTATGCACTCTTTCAATAGAAAATGTATCAATTAATTCTTCCTTTGTAAATAATTCCTGTTCCGTGCCATCGTTCCAGCCCAATACGGCGAGAAGGTTGATGAATGCTTCGGGGAGAAAGCCCCTCTCCTTAAAACCTTCCGTTAGCTCGCCTGTTTTGGGATCGGTCCAGTTCATGGCAAAAACGGGGAAACCATATTTAGCACCATCCCGCTTGCTGAGCTTGCCATTAGGTCCAAGAATCAGCGGAAGATGCGCCCACTGCGGCATTTTGTCTAATCCAAATAAATACTTCCACAATAAAATATGTACCGGTGCGCTGGGTAACCACTCCTCACCTCTGAAGGCATGGGTAATCTTCATCAAATAATCATCTACCACAACGGCCAAATGGTAAGTAGGCATCCCGTCTGATTTTAGTAATACCTTGTCATCTGCCAGGGAAGTATCAAAACTCACTTCACCCCGGATCATATCCGTGAAAGTAAGCGTTTCATTTGCGGGCATTTTAATCCTGATCACATATTTGGCGCCCGACTTCAGCAATGCTTCCACTTCTTCTTTTGATAACGTAAGGGAGTTGCGCATTTTATCTCTTACAGCCCGGTCGTATTGGGGCGATGGGTTTTGTTCTGTTTTATATCTGGCGCGCATGCTGTCCAGTTCTTCTGGAGTATCGAAGGCATAGTAAGCTTGTCCGTTACTGATTAGTTGCTCGGCATACTGCCCGTATAATGCCTTCCGTTCGCTCTGCCGGTAAGGCCCGTATGTGCCGCCATGCATCGGACTCTCATCAGGCTCCAGTCCAGCCCACTTTAAACAATCAAATATGTACTCTTCCGCTCCCGCTACATACCGGCTTTGGTCGGTGTCTTCAATGCGAAGAATAAATTCTCCCTGGTGTTGCTTCGCGAATAGATAATTATAAAGCACCGTTCTTACGCCACCCAGGTGCAGTCCGCCGGTAGGACTGGGTGCAAACCGAACACGTATTTTTTTTGTTGTAGGCATAGTTCGCAAAAATAAGGCGGATAAATGAATCTGCGGGAATCATTACCTTAGCCCCTGTAACGGTTACTATCAAGAACGAGGGTTTCATTTTGGGTATACCGACGCTGGCATCGTTTACTTTTTTGGTGATAGAATTTCAATAAAAACAAAGTCTATGCGCTATTTTGTAAAAACACCATGGCTTCTGAAAAAGATATACGCTACTGCCATATGGGATATACCCGGCAATGAAAAAGTGCTTTATTTAACTTTTGACGATGGACCTCACCCGGAAGCAACTCCTTTTGTATTAAATGAACTTAAGAAATACAACGCCAAAGCAACTTTTTTTTGCATCGGGAAAAATGTAGTGCAGCATCCGCACATCTATAGCCAGGTGTTGATGGAGGGACACCGAACAGCTAACCATACTTACAACCATCTTAATGGGTGGAAAACCGATGATAAGAAATATTTTGAGGATATAGCCGAAGCCAGAAAATATATCGATTCTGATTTGTTTAGGCCGCCGTATGGAAGAATATCAAAAATGCAGCTTAAATGCCTGGCAGATTCTTTCAACATGAAAGCCATCATGTGGTCGGTGCTAAGCGCCGATTTTGATGTTGAGATATCACCCGAAAGCTGTCTTAAAAATGTAGTGCTCGCCGCGAAACCGGGAAGCATTGTCGTATTTCACGACAGTAAAAAAGCGATGGACAATTTAACGTATGCGTTACCGAAAGTACTGGCTCATTTTACGGAGAAGGGATACAGGTTCGATAAAATTAATTTATAATAGTCTTATTATCAGTTGAAAAATAAATCAATAAAAAACATTATTATTAAATTGGGCCTGGGTGGAAACCCTGGCCCGTTTTTAATCCGTACCCTATGAAAACTGGGACTAAATTACAATGTTTTTTGGTTTTTACAAGAATTTTCGTGCTAAAATGGCGGCTGGCAAGCCTTTAGACAGTATTTTTACGGTAATATGATTTGACGGGCGGTGATATCAAATCTTTAATGTAGCGCTGGTTTGTATTAATCTTTTTTTGCATTCAAAATAAATCCGAAAGTGGTTCCCACATCAGGTTTGCTTCTAATGTGAATGCTTTGTCCATGTGCTTCAACAATATGCTTACAGATAGCAAGCCCAAGCCCGCTACCCCCCTCTTTTCTGCTTCGGGCGGCATCGGTACGATAAAACCTTTCTGATATGCGCGGAATATGTTCCTCGGCAATCCCTATTCCGTCATCACTTATTTCCACCAGTACGTGCCGCTCGTCTGTTATATATGCGCTGGCGGTAACGTTTCCATTAATTTTACCATATTTGATGGCATTATCAGTAAGATTAATAATCACCTGTCTTATTTTTTCCTTGTCTGCAAAAACAGTAATTGGCGTTTCACAGCCTTTCTTTACACCCAGTTTTATTCCTTTTTTTGTTGCCAGCAACGAAATGGAATCAAACACCTCGCGCATCAGGTCCTGTATAATGAAGTTCTCTTTGTACAAGATCTGTTCCCCGCTTTCTAACTTTGTAATTTCATCCAGGTCGTTAAGCAGGTTCACGAGGCGCGATACATTTTTTGAACTGTTTTGAAGGAATTTTATACTCACTTCCGGGTTGTCCACCGCACCATTTAATAATGTTTCAATATATCCCTGTATAGCAAAAATCGGGGTCTTCAATTCATGCGACAGGTTTTGCAAAAAATCTTTGCGGTAAGCCTCGTTGGCCTTCAGCACTTCAATTTCCCTTTTCTTTTGATCGGCCCATTTTTCCACATCCTCGCTTACTTCTTCAATACTTTTTTGCGGCAACAGACTTTTATAGTAAAACTCTTCCCGTTTACTTGCTTTTGTTTGATAGATGAATTTATAAATGAGTTTGATCTTTCTATAAATGAATTGTTGCAGGGTAAATAAAATTAACGCATAGCTTCCCAGCATTACAACTGAAAACGCGATAGCGAACACCCACCAAATCGGTTTTATCAGGAAGATACCTGCAGCAACCGGCAATGCAATAAAAAAAGCCGTAAAACCTGCCAACTGCCCTGGAGATACATTTTTTGTTGTAAGCATGAATTGAGTTATTAAAAGCATCTGAACATTGGGGCAACCAGGCTATAATCGGGGATTAAAATTCAGGCACTGCGTTAAAATACCGGCATTACAATTTTCGACCTTAGCCTTTCATCCCCCGATGTATACGTTGAGCTAATTTACCCCAGTAGCTTAAAAACGAATGTAAATTAAATAGAAGCAGCCATAGTTTGTGGTGGAATGCAGCAGTCGCTGCGTGGAATTTGAGCCGGGATGTATTTGATCATAAAAGACGGAAACAATTAAATTACCATCTTATACCCCACGCCCTTTACGGTGGTTATGCAGTCTATGCCGAGTTTCTGGCGTATTTTCCTAATATGAACATCAATGGTTCTGTCGCCTACAATAACTTCCGTTCCCCATATTTGGCTCAATATTTCATTACGAAGGAATACCCTTCCCGGCTTTGTAGCCAGCAAATGCAACAGCTCAAACTCTTTTTTCGCTAACACAATTTCGGTATCGTTAACCAATACAATAAATTTCACGGGATCAATAATGATATTGCCTGCCTGCAGAATCTTGTCGTTGTCGGGTTTCTGAACTCTCCTGAATAAAGCGTTTACCTTGGTCACTAATATTTTAGGACTTACCGGCTTGCTGATATAATCATCTGCGCCATATTCGAGGCCCTTGATATGTGATAGTTCATCGTTTAAAGCGGTAAGAAAAATGATCAGTGTATCCTGGTATGCCGGCAATGATCTGAGGATTTTGCAAACTTCCATACCATTTTTATGCGGCATCATCACATCCAGGATAATAAGGTCGGGTTTATAAAGCTTTGCTTTCTGCAGCGCCTCGTCACCATCTTTAGAGGTAATCGTTTCATACCCATCCTTTCTAAGGTTATAACTTACAATTTCAAGGATATCCGGTTCATCATCAGCAACCAGTATTTTCTTGCCTTTCTGTTCCATTTAACAATATATTTACGCAAAAATAACCCTGGCAGGCATACACCCCCCATATAGTGGATTATGAAATTGTTAACCCAATTTGCAAATCTGGCACTAAATTCCCCCATTAAACGTTAGCGATAGTAATAATATCTCCCTTAAAATGTTTTTTATTGCATTAAAAACCTGCGGGTATCTTAATCTTCTATTATTCTTAATTTTGCAGTAGTCCACAATATATGCATAAGACAATATCCATACTCGCGTTCCTGTTTCTCTTTTCGCAAGGCGCAAATGCCCATCCCGATACCTTAAAAAAGAAAGTAGATATTGCGCGGGTGCGTTATCATGAAAATATTGAAAAAGAGCAGCAGCTCGCCTTACATTTCAACGGAGGAAACGGTTCGGCTATCTATGCATCGGGAAACAAAGACATCAATGCATTGGTAACAAACGCTTTGATTAAGGATGTTAATGTTTTAAAAGATTCCATTGAATCTGATGCACAACTGGATCACCGGCTAAAAGTCAAGTACCTGAGTGGACTCGAAAATCTTCTGAAGGAGTTTAACGCAGGCTGGCGCAACAAAACTTTCAACGCTGTTTTTGCGCAGGAGTTGCTCGAAAATTATAGAGAACTGATGACGGCCGATATTAAGAAGGAAGATATCCGGTCTATTGTACAAAACGCTTCTTATGAAGTAGGTAATATCAATATTAATGGTAGCGGAAGCGCTATGTACGAAAACAGTGGTTTTACTGCATCAGGCATGATTCTTTTTCAGAAGTTCTGTCAGCAATATCCAGACAAAGCGCTTTCGATGCTTGAACAATATTCCGGTGCTCCTTTTGCCGATAGTCTTATTAAGGCGGTTGCGTATCGCAATCCCAACCAGCTTTATGATTATGCTGCGGCAACAAGAACCCAGGTGGGTAGGCTGGTGCGACGCAATAGCGATCCGTTGGTAAGGGCTATCGTGTCCATTGCCGGCAGCAAAAGCGGCCAACAATATTACCCTTTCCTGGATGAGGTTGTGCACGGTCGTTTAACCTTGCCCGAAATAGCAACTGTAATGGAAGATAACCTGCTCTATTACCGTTTGCTGGTGGAAACGCAGATTGACTATACCGACAGGATGATCAAAAAAGATACTGCGCTGGCCCATGATAAATTATTACAGAAGCTGCAGGACCGGGCGAAAAGCGTTTTTATCGATCAAATCAACGCCTTGCACGATTCGCCCGACAATATTCGTTTTAAGATTATCGATCCGCTTACGCCCCAGGAATTGTACTACCTTATTGTTTTGGGTGAAGACGTGATGTATACTTCCAGTTACAAAGGCGTATTTAATCGCATGATGCAAAGGATGTCTACCCCCTCCGGCGACACTTTGCTCATGAGTATACGGTTCGACCGTTTTAAAAAATTTATACGGCTTGCGGCCGGATATAATAAACTGGACGAGTTTCTGCAAACGATGCCCGACAGCAATTCCCAACGGTTAATGATGGCTTTTGTAAGAGGACTTGAAAAAAGCGGTACGCTTGAAGATGCTGTGGATGTTGCGGATTCGTATGGCAGTATCAAAAATCCGGTTGTTAAAAAACTCATCGACCAGGAAATTGAAAAGAATCTTATTCAGGCAAAAGAAAAGCAGGAAAAAAGAGGAATCGCTATCTATAATATTCTGCAAACCATTTTTCAATCATCCCAGGATAGTACGATAGATATCTCTGCCCGGCTGAAAATACCGCCGGTATACCGCGTCAGCTATAAGGATATGCTGGATGACAGCGGACGTATTGTTCAACAGGTTTTCTTTTACGGCGATAAAGATGGGCAGGAATCGTATGCCAATTTTATGACCATGTTTACAGGCGCCGACTGGAATGTGAAGCGTAACGCAGAATGGGTAGAAATTAAAGCGTCTAAGGGAAAGCCTGTATGGATATATGCTAACCTGCCGTTAGACTA
>CAYMKT010000046.1:14887-17991 GCA_964391065.1 uncultured Terrimonas sp.
TTAAAGCGTCTAAGGGAAAGCCTGTATGGATATATGCTAACCTGCCGTTAGACTACGAGAAAGGTCTTGACTCGATTGCGCAAACCCATCTTCAGCAGTATTTAAAGAAGAAGAAACTTTATCCGGTTATCACTATTCATAGAGGGCATAGTTATTGGGTGGGATCAACCATCCGAAACCTGCCCACATCCTCAAAAATTGTAATATTAGGCTCCTGCGGAAGCTTTCATAATCTTAACGATGTGTTGAAAACCTGCCCGGATGCCCATATTATTTCGTCAAAAGAAGTGGGCACACGTATTATTAATGAGCCTATTCTGAAAGAGATCAATGATGATCTTAAAGAAGGGAAAGATATTCGGTGGCTGGAAATATGGAAGAACCTAACGGCAAAGTTCCCCTCCGGCGATGCTAAGGAAAGATTTGATAATTATGTTCCTCCGCACAAAAATCTTGGCGCCCTGTTTATTAAAGCGTATACCAGGCAGATGGGTAGTATAAATTAAGCCGGGAATTGTTCTCCATCGGTTATCCGTATATATCCTGAAAAAAAGGGAAAAGCTAATCTTCAATTCAAATTGCCCCTGCATTTAGTTAGGCAAGTGTTAGTCGCCATATGATACCCATCAAACGGTCAGTTTATTTACCTTCCAGCAAATTTTTATATACCCGCCCGTCTTTTATGATCACCAGCAAGTTTTTCACAGGATCTGCTACCAGTGATAAGTCTTGCAGTGGATTGCCATCAATCAACAACAGGTCAGCCAATGCCCCTTCTTCTATTACACCTAATTTTCCGGGATATGGACTTCTCAAACCAGAAAGTTGTAAAAGCAGGGCGTTATCATGGGTTACAATTTTCAAAATCTCAGCGTTGGTAAACCATTTCTGCAGGCGCAGGATGAAGGCGTTTTGCTGATCATTTAAATCCGGTTCAAAAAGAAAGTCGGTACCCCATGCCAGCTTTACTTTAAAACGTTTCACCATAGGCCAAATCTTTTCCTGTCCTTCCAGAACGGGCTTACGCTTTTCCCTTCTCTGCGGGTCCATTTCAGGCGTATTTTCCCTTAGGTTTTGAAGGCTCAGCCAGATTTTTTTTCGGGCCATCAGCCGTAGCGTTTTTTCATCCAAAAGCTGCCCATGCTCTATACACTTTACCCCGGCTTCAATGGCTCTTTGCACCGCTTTAGGCGTGTACGCATGTACTGTTACATAAGTGCCCCAATCTTCGGCCGCTTGTACAGCAGCTTTCATTTCGTCTAATGTATACTGGGTAACATCAACCGGGTCATATGCAGATGATGTTCCACCTCCGGCCATTAACTTTATCTGGCTGGCCCCGAAACGAAGGTTTTCCCGCACTGCTGTCAACACTTCGTCCCGGCCATCAGCTATAAAAGTGGCACCATATTGCTCTGCTCTCGAAGGTTCACCAAAAAAGCGGCGGGATCGCTCAGCAGGTGTTCTGAAATCTCCGTGGCCGGCTGTTTGACTTATGGTGGCGCCCGAGGGCCATATTCGTGGTCCGGTCATTTTTCCTCCGTCTATCGCTGACTTTAGTGGAAATATCGGTCCGCCCACGTCTCTCACGCTGGTAAATCCCCGCATCAGCATTTTTTCTGCCGAAACACTTACTTTTTCCAGCATCAGGCTTTCAGATAGGTCAGGAGACATCATATCCTGCATTGTTAATGCCCCGAACACCATGTGCACATGCACATCAATCAACCCCGGTATAAGGGTCCTGCCTCCACCATTAATCTTCTCCACATCCCGTGCCACCGGAATAGGAGCCGTACTGATGGCTTGAATAATATTGCCGGAAATCAAAACATTGAGAGGAGCAGTAATTATTGGAGATTTTCCATCAAATATTCTAACGTTCTCCAATAAAATTTGTGCCTGTTGCGCCTGCGTTGGGGATATTAATATTTTCCAAAACAGAAATACTGAAAATAGTGAAGCACGCATAATTACAAAACTGCAAAACTTTATATCGCTCATAAATATTAACTATCACTTAATAACTTACATCAGGTCGCTTCATATCGGAACTGATAGCCGCCAACCCTATACCCTCAGCTCAAAAACGGGTTATTCTTTTTTTCAAAGCCTATGGTGGTAGGCGCTCCGTGCCCGGGGTATACCATTACATCGTCTGGAAGTACAAATAGCTTTTTGTGAATACTGTTTATCAGCGTATCAAAATTGCCGCCCGGCAAATCGGTTCGGCCGATGCTCATTTTAAACAATACATCTCCTCCAATAACGAAATGTTGCTTCCTGCAATAAAACACAATACTTCCCGGCGAATGTCCGGGCGTAAAAAAAATATCGAATTCATCCTCACCCAACCGTACAATGTCGTTTTCCCGTAAATACAATACGTCGCCTTTATAATTATCGAAAGGCAGGTTCCACATTAATCCCGATGTGGGCGCATAGTCCAAAACCGGCTTTTCTTTTTCATGGAGATGAAGTTTTAATCCGTACTTTTCTGCCACCCATTTATTGCCAAAAACATGATCGAGATGACAATGGGTGTTTAACAACAACTTAGGCGTTAGTTCGTTATTTTGAATGAACGCGGCCAGCTCATCGCGCTCGCTATCGTAATAGCATCCAGGGTCAATTATTACACAGTCTTTATGTTCATTAAAAAGCACATAAGTATTCTCTTGTACCGGGCTAAATATGAAAACTTTAACATCAATCATAATGTTTTTTTGTACCCTAAAAACGCTAATTTTATTATAGAATGTACGAAATTATGGGAATCTTACAGAACAGGCAACGATACTATTTTGGAAGCTTAGTATTGATTGCCCTATTGTTTTTTACCCGGGAAACAGTCTTCTCCCAGGTAAACGCGGTAGAATTCGGGAAGAACAGGGTGCAATATCAAAAGTTCAAATGGCGCTATTATCAAACCAATAATTTTAATGTATACTTTAGCCAAAATGGATTGGCACTGGGAAAGTATGCCGCCCAGCTCGCAGAAAAAGAATTACCAGGTCTTGAAGATTTTGTGGAATATGGTTCCCAGCGCCGTATGAATATTGTTGTATACAACAGCTTCAACGAGATGGAGCAATCCAACATTG
>CAYMKT010000046.1:18091-25790 GCA_964391065.1 uncultured Terrimonas sp.
CGTATGAATATTGTTGTATACAACAGCTTCAACGAGATGGAGCAATCCAACATTGGTTTGGGTATCGACTGGCAGAATACCGGTGGCGTTACCAAGTTTGTTAATAATAAAATGATCGTTTATTTTAATGGAGATCATAAAGATTTAGAAAAGCAGATCCGGCAGGGAATTGCGAAAACCTTAG
This sequence comes from uncultured Terrimonas sp., assembly GCA_964391065.1. Taxonomy (GTDB): domain Bacteria; phylum Bacteroidota; class Bacteroidia; order Chitinophagales; family Chitinophagaceae; genus Agriterribacter. The sequence goes on from CAYMKT010000046.1 coordinate 18,276, forward strand.
TGGAAAATTTGCTGTTTGGCGACGATCTTGGTGAATTCGCCAGTAACCAGGCTTTGCTGGATTTACCCAAATGGTTAACCGATGGCTATGTGATGTACGCCGCGGAAAACTGGAGCCCTGTGCTGGATGATAAACTAAAATCTGCATTGCTTTCGGGTAAGTACAAATCTTTTTACCAGTTTGCCTTCGACAAACCCGAATTGGCGGGACATGCTTTCTGGCATTTTATTGCCGATCATTACCGCAAAGACAACGTTACCTATCTACTGTACCTGTCGCGCATTTATAAAAGCCTGAACTCTGCGAGTTTAAAAGTAACGAAGAAGAAATTCAAGGAAGTGCTGGCGGAGTTTATGGAAAAGGAAACCGATAAGTACTATCAGGATATCAGGGGCCGGCGAAACGCACCCAAAGGTAATGTGGTGGCTTTGGAAGAAGTGAATGATCACCTGGATTACTATCGTTTCCAGGCCAACCCCAACAAAAGAAACAGCACTTACGCTGTGGTTCGGTTTAAAAAGGGTATTTATCGCATTGAACTGGAAGACTTTGGTTTTAGAAGAAAAATATTACTGAAATCAGGTGTATTGGATAATCAGAATGAGATCAATCCCAATTACCCCCAGACAGCATGGGATCCAAAAGGAACTAAGCTGGCGGTTGTATATATGGAGAAAAACAAACTAAAAATGTTTGTTTTTGACCTGGTAAAAAGACTAAAAACGAGTAAGCAGGAGTTGCCCGAGGAGTTTGACCAGGTAACAGACGTAAAATATATGCTTGACGAGAACACTTTGTTGTTCAGCGCTGTTAAAGATGGGTATTCGGACATCTTTGTTTACAAAATAAAAGAGCAAACCCTGCAGCAAATTACCAATGACGTGTACGATGATCTCGATCCTTCCTTTGTAGCATTCCCCAACAGAACGGGCATTCTTTTTTCATCTAACCGCCCGTCGGGAGCAGCAAAGAACAGCGATACCGCATTACCGTCTAATCACCAGTACAATGTTTTTTTAGTAGACAACTGGAATAAAAGCGAGTTCAGGCAAATCTCGCAGCTTACCCATGTGAAGCATGGTAATGCGCGTTTCCCTATGCAATATAATTCCAACCATTTTACATTTGTAAACGATGAAATGGGAATTGCTAACAGGTATGCCGGTTTTTTTACTACGCGCAAAGCAGGCGTGGATACCATATATAGAATTGGAGACGAATTGCTCCGCAATCCCGACGGTAAAGAACTGGATTCAACATTGCAGGTATGGAATAAAAATGAGCCCGATTCCATCGGTTATATGGCTGTTACCACCGATTCGGCCTATGCATTTCCCATAACGAATTATCAAAGTAGCTTACAGGAAACAAGGATAGCCGGAGATGGCGGGCAGGTTACCGAAGTACGCCAGGAAGGCGATCTTAAAATCCTGTACAAGCTGAGGGTAAATGAAGACGCGTTGAAAAGAAGAAATATTAGTGTACGCCCTACGGAATACATGAGAAAAGTGCTTGAGCAGGATAGAATAGTAAAGGGAGCAGCCACCATTTATCAACCTGTGCAGGTTGATACCACTGAGAAAAAAGATGGTTTTTTTCAAAGTGAATTTGAACCCATCCCCCAAAATAACCAGGTACCTGGCAGAGTATTCGAAGTGCAGGAATCACCTGTTGAAGAAACGGTTCTGTCTGAGGCTAAACTATATGATTATGGATTAAAATTCGCTACAGAATATTCTGTAACAGGCTTCAACAATTCCGTATTAATGAGTCGATGGCAACCTTATAGTGGTGGCGGCGGCCCTATATATCTTACCAATGGTAGCGCTAATTTAAGTGGTATGGTCAGAATCGGTGTGAGTGATCTTTTTGAAGACGTGAAATTTATAGGTGGCTTTCGCCTGGGATTGAATCTCGACGACAAGGATGTGCTGTTTAGCTTTCATAATATGCGCAAGCGGTTAGACTGGGGAGTCACTTACTATCGTTCTACCGTAACAAATTATCCATTTTACATGTCCGATGACTTTAGGAGTATTATGGAAAATAAGCTCTATTCCAATCTGTACCAGGCCAATTTTACTTATCCCTGGGATAAGGTGAGGAGCCTTCGGGCTACTGTAGGTTTGCGTACCGATAGAGTAACGCTTAAAACAAACGCTAATTATCCTCCTGAATATGCCTTGGCCATTAAGGATAGTGTAAGGAATGCTATACTAACTCATTTTGAATACGTTCATGATAACACCATTAATCCTACACTTAATATTTGGAATGGGTTGCGGTATAAAATATACACCGACATTAACAGTGAACTTGCCAAGACAAAGCAAGGCAAACTCACTTTTAACGTAGGAACCGATATCCGTTACTATTATCCTATTTACCGTAATTTTGTTTGGGCCGCACGCGGCGCAGTAGATATTTCATGGGGTAGCCAAAAAATACTATACTACCTTGGCGGTACCGACAGTTGGATGTGGCCTAAGTTTAACAATACCAATCGGCCAGCCCCCGATCAAACCTATGCTTACCAATCATTAGCGGTAAATCTTAGAGGCTACCGGCAAAATGCAGCCAATGGCAACAATGCGGTGGTAATAAATAGTGAATTCCGTTTGCCTGTTTTTACCACATTTTTAAGCCGCCCGATCAATAATGCTTTTTTAAGAAATTTTCAGTTTGTGCAATTCATCGATTTAGGCACGGCCTGGAATGGCGCTTATGATAATATTTCACGTCCTTCAGCAACATATGGATACCCGCCCGTACAGGTGACTTTTGAGAATAATGGTGTTGGACCTTTCGTTGGCGGCTATGGATTTGGAGCAAGAAGCACTATCCTTGGCTATTTTTTACGATTGGACACCGGGTGGCCAATGAATGGGTTTTTTAGCGGCAAGCCCGTCTGGTACTTTTCAATGGGATTAGATTTTTAGTAGCCGCTATGGAACCGGGCCCCCTAAGGTATCATACCTGTGATTGGCGGTTATGGATGAAAATTTGGTTTAGTTTCTTGATTGTGAGATAACACGTTATCATAAGCAGGGAAAAGAAAAAAGTTACACCCCATGTGCGAAGATTATCTTCCGGATTAAGTGCAATGTGTTTTACATCTCTGAAAATGTCATCCGGCCCCAGTACAATGTCCCAACTGTTCCATCTTAAGTACCGGCCGGCGTATATACCAAATCCACAAAGTACCATACAGGTGTACACGATCCGGTTCACCATCCTGATGTTGAATTTTGTTCGTAAGAACTGCTCCACGTAAAATAATGAAATAAGCCCCAGGAGTAATCCATTCCAGGAAGCCCAGAACATAATGATAAGGTCATACCAAAACGGAACCGGAGGTCTTTCTATGAGATGGAAGAAATCGGTTATAATATAAGGCGCATTGGGAAGGAACAGCAACCATAATGCAAAAAGAAGGTACTGCATCCATGCTTTTATATTTGCGTTTGTAAGTAATACAATGCTAATACCAAATGGCGCCCAGGCCAGGAAAAGATTCCATACCAGGAACAGCCCGTAGATGTTTCCCGTGAACACCACCCGGGCGCCAATCATTAACAGCGTACATAACAGTGAAAAATAGATCATGTAACCGGCTATCCTTGCGTTGTTCATATTCAATGTGTTTTAAAAAGTGAAACAAAGACGGGTAAGAAAATAAAGACGCCAACGATAAGACTAACAAAAGCAGCGAGCAGAACAGCGCCCGCTGCTATATCCTTAATAATTTTTATTTCAGGATGCTTCTCCGGCTCAACCAAATTGCACAATTTTTCAATTGCTGTGTTGACCATTTCCATAGAAAGAACCATGGTTGCGCAAATCAATATAGTAGCCCATTGTTGAAAAGAGAGGTGCAAAAAAATACCGGCCGTTACTGTTAGTATGGCTATCAACAACTGTATTTTACCATTCCGCTCGTTTCGAAAAAACGTGATGAGGCCTGCACATGCATATGTAAAGGATTGTATTAATTTCATCGGACTTTATTTGAGTTAGAAAAATAGGCCGCCTTCTGCTATGTCCATAAATTTTATCCCAATGCTGCCATGTATTGACGCTCACTTCCATAAACCTGTTATTAACCCCGAGGTGTGTTTGTTGAATAATTTACTTTCCCCTGCTGCCCATACCAGTCTATTTTTCTTGAATAATACATGATGATGGAAAGCAGTATGAATAGTCCGATGCTCCCAAAAAGTAAAGCCCCGTCCTGCAACTGAATGAGTATAAAAATGAAACTGTACAACGTGGTCAGCAATCCTCCGAAAAGTGAAGCTATTTTCCACGTACCGAAAAGGCTTTTTGTGTACAAGGTTATAAGCAGTATGGTTGCTGTAGCTGCTATGGCATAAGCGATGTTAAATCGCAGGTACTCCGATATGGATAGCAACAGTGTGTAGAAAATACAAAGTGCAATACCCACCAGCACGTATTGTGCCGGATGAATGATCGTTTTTTGAAGAATTTCTATAAAAAAATATAGTCCAAACGTTAACGCGATAAAAAGTATCCCATACTTTACTGAGCGCATCGTCTTGGCATAGGAGTCAACCGGTTGCAACAGGGTAATGCCAAAGCGGGAAGCGTACAGGTCGAACTTCTCATCCTTCCAGCTTTGTGGATAATTGCGGTTCAGGTGCTGTACTTTCCAGTCGGCATCAAAACCATTGCTATTTATTTCGGGGGTGGTTACGGGTAAAAAACTGCCATCGAAAGATGGGTTTTGCCAGGCCGAAGAGAAATGCACATGAGTGGTTTTACCAACGGGGGTAAACGATAGGTTTTCAGATCCTCTTAACCGTAAGTGGATAGAAAAGGCATTTACCTGATCAATATCTCCATCGGTTAACGCAACAGTTGCATTCAATCCATTTGAAATAATATTGTTATCGGGTACCCCCGCATTAAAAACATAGCTGCTATCGTTCCACCGAATGCTCATTTGGTTTTCAATGCCCCTGAAATCACTCAATCCAAAGCAGATATACGATTCATTCAGTTGCATATCTTCACGCTTTATGCCCAGGCTTTCAGGTTGCAATGGAACAAATTCTCCTTCCATTTTAATATCAGTGCTGTATACCACAATATTAAATATGCTTCTATGCCTGATCTCGGGCAACAGTTCGCCATTGATGGTTAAGCGTTCAGGAAGGAAGTAGGCGTACTTTTTAGCCACAATGATTTTACCTTCGTTATTTTTAATGGTTTCGAGGTAAGGTATTACCAACAAGGGGCCCGAAATCGTTTGTGCGCCTGCCCATTTTGAACTTACTTCTGTTTTTACCTCCGCCTGGCGTTGGGCTCTTTCACTGATAAGTTCCATAATAAAGAGTGTAGGAATCAACATCGCCAGTATAAGAAATCCTACAATACATCCTTTAATGGTAAGCCTGTTTGCAGACCAGAAATTTGCTGTGTTCATTTTTATATATTTATAATTAAAAGTACTTTGAATTGCAAAGTAAATAAAGAAAAAAATTATTCTATCGATTTTATCATGAGCTCCAGGGCATCCAAATGCGATTTGAATGCTTTTTCTCCTGCTTTTGTTACGGAATAAGTGGTATTGGTTTTACGCCCTATAAATCCCTTCTGAACCTTGATATAACCATTTTCTTCGAGATTTTTAAGATGCGATGCCAGGTTACCATCGGTTACTTCTACTATTTCTTTCAGGTGGTTAAAATTCAGCTCATCATTTACCATGAGTGAGCTCATGATGCCTAATCTTATCCGGCTATCAAAGACCTTATTTAAATTTTCTATCGGATTCTTCATGAAACGTAATGTATTAAGGAGAGAAAGTGCAGGGATAAACTTTAGGAGATGCAGTAAAAGGTAGCAAATAGACAAGAAAGGAATTCTTTCTTGTTCATCCCTACACCTCCCATTCTTCATCCATTTTTCCGCTCATATTTCCACCACATCACAGCCCCGTAAATAATATGAAGCAGTCCAAACCCTGTTGCCCAAAAATATAAACCATAACCCAAAAACCAACAGTTAATTATGCCCAATACGGTTTGGCCGTATCCCAGGTATTTTACTTCTCCCAATGTGTACTTACTTGCATTCACCAGGGCGATCCCGTAAAATATCAGGCAGCCGGGAGCAATCATTCCAAAGTAGCCCAATTGTATCATGCGAAGCAAAAAAATGCCGCCGGCAGCTAATGGAAATGCAACATGCCACATCACTCTTTTGGAAGAAGTACCCCATATGGGAATATTGTTTTTTTTGCTTTTCAACCATGTAAACGCCAGCGCAGCCGTAAAGGCAGCTACAAGCGTAAGCAGGGCTATACTGAACAGCTTATAACCCATGAACTGTTTTATTGAAATAACATCCGGATAATGACTACTAAATTGCCTTTGCGCGCTGTCTCCGCCATTGTTAATAACAGTATAGGCAAACCAGGCGCCCGTTAGCGCGCAGATGCCGGCGGCAACGCCACTTAAACCACTCAGGCTGATAAAGCGGCTGCTGCGTTCCATCATTTGCCGGATATCTTTAAGCGTTTCTAACCCTGTATTTTTGTCTACCATAAAAGCACTTTGAAATTCAAAGTAAATAGGAAATACTGACATCCGCAAATTTTTTTAATGTTTTTTTCGAAATGATTTTACCGTTCCTTTTGCATGATTGTCTTCTTAACACAATCTTAAATATTATGGCGCTGTTGCGCTTTATCTATCAGAGTGTATTTACTTTTGCGCATATGACCTTGAAATCGCTGATGATTAGCAGCATCGTTTTTTTGTCTGGCTTTTTATACAGTGCTTCAGCACAGGTAAAAAAAATATATGGCCATATTCAGGATTCACATAGTGAAGAGCGTATTCCCTTTGCATCCCTTCAGTTTAAAAATACTTCGGTAGGCGCTTTAAGCGATTCTGCCGGTAATTTTTCTTTTACACTTTCTAAATGGCCGTCGGATACCCTTAATGTTACTTATGTGGGCTTTGAAGACTATGCTTTACCGGTAGACACCACGCTCGAGGAAATCCATGTTATTATTGGATTGGAAAGAGGGAAGAGCAATTCGGTGGTGGTAATAAAAAGCAAAATCAGTAAAGGGATGCTTATGTGGCGCAAAATTGTGCAACACAAGCCCTTCAATGACAGATCGAGATTTGATAATTTTTCTTACGAATTATACAATAAACTTGAAGCCGATCTCAACGACCCGGGAAACAACAAGCTGGTTAATTTTCCGCTGTTAAAGCCATTCAAATCCGTAATTTATGGCAGCATCGATTCTGTAACCGAATCCAAACCAATATTACCGCTTTACTTAACCGAATCGCTGTCCGACTATTACTACCAGAGTAAACCTCAAAGAACAAGGGAAGAATTTAAGGGGGTTAAAACCATTGGATTTAATAATCAGAGCATCACTAAAATGCTTGGGGGAATGTACCAGAATGTTAACGTGTACAAAAATTTTATCCCGGTTTTTGATAAAGATTTTGTCAGTCCTATCAGCGATAA
>CAYMKT010000047.1:0-8618 GCA_964391065.1 uncultured Terrimonas sp.
TAGAAAAGCCTTTTACCTGTTGCAGCGTTTGGAGTAATGCTTCGGGTAGCGACAAGGTTCAGTAGAATTTAGACAGCAAATATATACCGCTATGTCTTACTCCATTCTAAAAAGAGATACACAATGGCAACAAAAAGGGGGAAATGGATGAACGCATGATGATCGTTTTCAATTGCTGTTATATGAATCCACATTTGCGCTCCTGCTCTTCCACCTTAAGATTCCGGGAATTTGAGATGTTTTAATCCATTGAGAAAGAGTAGCCAAAAGATGAGCTTTCTTTTTTTCATTTTTTTTAAATCAGAATAGGGGTAAACGGTAACCCGGTTGTTATATTAAAAATTACTTTTGAGCGCAGTTTTAGTTTTTGATCAGGCATTCGATACCGGCAGCATGGAATTACATAGCAAAACCATTGACGGATTGCTGGCAACAAGGGACGAACGAGCCTTTGAACAGGCTTTTAGAACACATTTCAAAAGCCTGCATGCCTATGCCTGTACTATAGTTAAAGACGAAGCCGAAGGAGAAGAAATAGTGCAGCAGGTGTTTTTCAAACTCTGGAAAAGATTAGAAACAACTCCCGTTACCGGTTCCATCACCGCCTACCTCTACGGGTGCGTGCACAATGAAAGCCTCAACTGGCTCAAGCATCTGAAAGTAAGATCGGCTCATCAAATGCATGTGGCGTACAGTATGAAGAACCAGTCGGATAGTGCATCAAGAAAAGTAATGGTGGAGGAACTCCGGGAAAAAATCCATGAAGCCATGAATGAATTGCCGGAGCAATGCCGCACCATTTTTCAGATGAGCCGTTATGAGGAATTGAAATACCGTGAAATCGCCAACAAGTTGGATCTCTCGGTAAAAACTGTGGAGCACCAAATGGGTAAGGCGCTAAAACTGCTCCGTGCAAAACTGGTTGATTTCTTACCCCTGCTGATTGTATTACTAAATTTATAAAAACCACACCCTGGAACAAGATTTTCACCATATTAACGACGACCTGCTGGTAAAATACCTGCTGGGTGAAGCATCTGCCGGGGAAGAGCAGGCGGTAAAGCGATGGATACTTGAAAACGATGCGAACCGGCAATATGTTGAACAATTCCGGCTCATCTGGGATACCAGCAAACAACTGGCCGCGGCATCAACGGTAAATGAAAACAAAGCATGGGAACGTTTTCAGCATCGTATTAAAAGTGGCGGAAAGGAAATACCCCTCCCGAAAAAGAAAAGTATCTCCTGGTTGCGGGTTGCGGCATCGGTTATGTTGCCGGCTGCCATCGTGCTGGTTACTTATTTGCTGGTGAGAAAAGAAAATGCAACCAAAGAATTAACAGCGTCGTCGGGTTTGAACGTATTGATCGATACCCTGCCGGATGGTTCATTGGTTACACTCAATAAAGCATCTTCCCTCGTTTATCCTTCAAAGTTTAAAGGCGGCACAAGAACGGTCCAACTGAAAGGTGAAGCATTTTTTAATGTCAGTCCCGACCGGGAAAAGCCTTTTATCATACGTGTCAATGATGTGCAGGTAACCGTGGTCGGTACCAGCTTTAACGTCAAGAGCAAAAACGGCAATACGGAAATCGTAGTTGAAACAGGCGTTGTACATGCGCTCAAAGGCGGGCAGGAAATCGTGCTGCGGGCCGGGGATAAAACTAAAATTACTGCTACAGACAGCATCATGACAAAAGAAAAAGTCAGCGATCAATTGTATAATTATTACCGGACAAAAGAATTCGTTTGTGATAATACCCCGCTTTGGAAACTGGTAGAAGTACTGAATGATGCCTATAAAGTCAACATCGTTTTTGGTAAAAACGAACTGAAAAACCTGCCGCTTACCTCTCCTTTTTATAATGAATCGCTCGACCAGGTATTGCAAGTGATCAGCATCACCTTTAATATAACCGTTGTTCAAAAAAACGGGCAGATCATTTTGGAATAACTTACTTAACCAGCCATGAAACGAAACCTTTTATTTTCCCTTGTTATTCTTATTATATCATCGGCTGACTCGGGAAGTTTTGCGCAGGATATTCTTTCCCGCACCGTATCGCTCGATGTAAACCGCCAGCGGCTGGATAATGTATTGGAAATACTCAGTAACAAGGGCGATTTTTATTTTTCTTACAATTCCAGTATTGTTAAGAAAGACAGCCTGGTCAGCATCAGCGTAAGTAATAAAAGCGTAAAAAACGTACTAAGCCTTTTATTGAACAACACCTACGAGTTCCGCGAAAGCGGCAATTATATTATTATCCGAAAGGCGCCGATCAGAACAAACATGGTCATCAAAAAGGCGGCGGAAGAACAAAAAATTTATTCTGTAAGCGGTTTTGTTTACGATGAAAGGTCGGGAACACCTATTAACGAAGCCAGTATTTATGAAAAAAAATTGCTAGCGTCGGTTCTTACCAATAGCGAAGGATATTTTAAGATGCGTTTGAAAAGCAGTAAAGCAGTTACCGCAGAACTCACTTTAAGCAAAGAAAGCTATGAAGACACGACTTTTACAATAGAACCGGCGCACAACCAGGAACTCGTGATTACCATGATGCCTGTTGTAAACGCAGCAGAGATTACAGTAGTAGGACCGAAAGACTATTTGTTTCCGGATTCTATAACATATATACCTGATACCACCACGACAGGCATTGGCGTTCATCGCATTGATTCCGTAAAAGTAGAAATGACCGGAATGGCCCGTTTCCTGCTTTCTTCCAAACAAAGAGTACAAAGCCTTAACCTGGAACATTTTTTCACAACACGACCTTTCCAGTTTTCGATCACACCCGGTCTTAGCACGCATGGACAATTAGCATCGCAGGTGGTCAATAATTTTTCGTTGAATGTTTTGGGCGGATATGCCGGGGGAACAAGTGGACTTGAACTGGGCGGCTTATTTAACATTGATAAAAAAGAGGTAAGGTACCTGCAAGCAGCGGGTATATTCAATATAGTAGGCGGCGAGGTAATAGGACTGCAACTGGCTGGGGTAAATAATACGGTACTCGATACCGTAAGGGCTTTGCAGGTTGCCGGTGTGAGCAACGTGGTGAAAGGGAAAATGAATGGATTGCAGATAGCCGGTGTGTATAATCATGTTATGGATAGCTTACGGGGAATGCAGGTGTCAGGAGTTGGAAATTTTGCCCGTAAAAAGATGAGCGGGGTACAATTGGCCGGGGTAGTGAATTTCAGTAACGGGGAAACCGATGGTGCACAAATTGCCGGAGTGATCAATTACACCAGGAAATTACGGGGAGTGCAGGTGGGGCTGATCAATATTGCCGATACATCAGAAGGTTTCAGCATCGGCTTTATTAATATTGTTGCAAAGGGATATCATAAGCTGAGCTTTTCTACAGACGAGATACTGGATGTAAATGCTGCTTTTAAAACAGGCAACGCAAGGCTATACAGTATTCTGCAGGCAGGCGTCAAAGCCGGCGCCAAAGACAGGATGTATTCTTTTGGGTATGGATTAGGAAGCGAATTTTTGTTAACCAAAAGAAAAAACTTTTCAATTAACCCGGAGCTGACTTCACAATACCTCTATCTCGGTTCATGGGAGTATACCAATATCCTGAACAAGTTGCATCTAAATTTCAATCTTAAACTCAATAAATATATCTCATTTTTTGCCGGGCCTTCATTTGCCCTTTATATCTCCAACCAGCAAACGCCTATTACAGGCTACCATTCTTCCATTCCGCCGGCTGGTTATAACACTTTCAGTTTTGGTAACAATGTTACCGGGTGGTTTGGCTGGAATGCCGGTATTAATTTTTTCTGATTTTCATTTCTACAAATAGGGGTAAGCCCTTCTCCGGTTGTTATACAGTCAAATAATTATTTCAACGATGCTAAAAAGGTAATAAAAGGCGTGCCGCTTTTTTTTCTGGCAACGTTCACGATCTATACAGTGAGTTCTGCGGTTCATTACACCTGTATTTGCAATCGCTCCGAAATAGTGAAACTTTTTCGAATGCCGGATCCGGTGACTACAATCATTAACCAAATTTGCGAAGAAATGAAAATAAAAATTATATCAACAGCCGTCTTATTCCTATTCGTCACAAATGTATCGGCGCAGCACACACACCAACTTAGAGGCACGGTGATGGATCATGTATTGCATCAGCCATTACCCGGCGCTACCGTTACCATAAAAAACATGGGTAAATCAGCGGCTACAAATGCAGAAGGTGTTTTCCGTTTCAGTGATTTACCGGTAGGTTCATACAGTTTAATTGTCTCCTACACCGGTTTCAAAGATGCTTTCGTGGAAAACATTGCCATAAATGCAGGAAAGGAAACAGTGCTCACCATTCCGCTGGAAACCGTAATTCGTATGGAAAATGAAGTGATTGTGAAAGCAAACAGTAAAAAAAATAAACCGCTGAACGATATGAGCATGGTGAGTGCCAGGGCTTTCACAGTGGAGGAAACAGAGAAATACGCGGCAGCGGTGAACGATCCGTTGCGGATGGCAACCGCCTTTCCCGGCGTTCAAGTCAGCAATGATGGCGGTAATAGTATTATTATCCGGGGCAATTCATCTACCGGCTTGTTATGGAAGATGGAAGGAATGGACATTCCCAATCCCAATCATTTCAGCGCTGCGGGAAACAGCGGCGGGGGTATTTCTATTCTCAGTTCACAACTATTAACCAATTCAGATTTCGTGACAGCAGCATTCGCGTCGGAATATGGCAATGCCCTCAGCGGGGTATTTGACCTGAAACTGCGGAGGGGAAATAATGAGAACAGAGAATATGCGCTGCAGGCAGGCGTGCTCGGATTGAATGCGGCAGCAGAGGGACCCTTCTCCAAAAAATACAAAGGTTCCTATTTAATTAATTACCGCTATTCCACTTTACAATTATTGAATAAAACCGGGGTGTTAAACGATGATGGTTCCGTCACTAATTTCCAGGACTTGTCGTATAATATTTTTCTACCCACTAAGAGGCTCGGCGCCTTTACTTTGTTTGGTTTTGGCGGATTGAGCGATCAAAACCTGAAAGCTGTTAAGGATTCGGCAACATGGGAAGAAAAAGAAGACAGGCACCCTTACAAATTTATTGCAAATACAGGTATGAGTGGATTAACGCATACCGTGTTGCTGGGCAACAAGGCCAGTTTAATAACGGGAATCGGCATCTCCTATACAGCGAATGGGTATGATGAAGATTTTGTGGAAGATGACTATTCCGTTTCAAAAACCTATACAGATAAATATATCACGCGCAAATGGCTGTTCAATTCCACATTGAACTATAAGTTCAGCAACCGGCTGAACCTGCGTACCGGAGTAATCTACAATCTTATCCATTTTAATTATTACCAACTCTCTGCCGAACATGAGGGCGAGCCTTTACAGGAAAGGATAAATGCAGTTGGGAACACTTCCACCCGGCAGGCATTTGCACAATGGCAGTACAAACCACTTGATCATTTTACAATCAGCGGGGGCCTGCACTATTTACATCTTGCATTGAATAACACTTCATCGGCAGAGCCCCGCTTTTCCGCCAAATGGCATATTAACAATAAAAGCAGTATCGCAGCAGGATATGGCCTGCACAGCCAGGTGCAGGTATGGGGTGTTTATTTTGCAAAGCAAGAAAATGCGGATGGCAGTTTCAGCATGCCGAATAAAGATCTTGATCTCACAAAAGCACACCATTATGTGTTGTCCTACAACTATTGGTTGGCAAAAAACCTGTTACTGAAAACGGAATTGTATTACCAGCAACTATTCAATGTTCCGGTAAGCATTAAAGACAGCAGCACATTCTCTACACTCAACATACAGGATGGCTATGTGCTGGACCCGCTGGTGAATACCGGAAAGGGTAAAAATTATGGGGTGGAAATTTCACTTGAGCGCTACCTGCAGAAAAATTTTTATCTCAACCTCAGCAATTCCTTTTACCAGTCAAAATACACCGCATCCGACGGCGTGGAACGAAATACAAGATTTAACGGTAATTATATTATCACGTTGATTGCCGGGAAAGAATTTGTTTCAAAAAATAATGCAAGAACATTTGGTATTAATATCAAGGCTACGAACGCAGGCGGGTTCAGAACAACGCCCATTGACTTAAAAACCTCCCAGGAGAAAGGATATACGGTGTTTAATGAATCGCAGGCCTACAGCTTGCAAAATCCGGCTTACTTCCGTGCCGATCTGCGGGTGAGCATGAAATGGAACAGCCGGAATATTACCAGCACCCTATCGCTGGATATTCAGAACCTGACCAACAGGCAGAATGTTTACAACGAATATTTTGACAATGAAAAAAACAAAATCGTCACCAGCTATCAAACGGGCCTTATACCAGTATTAAATTATAAAATCGAATTTTAAATCTATCACTTAATAGTAAAATCAAAGGCAATGGAGAAGTCAGTATTGGCATTATTTGTAGTCGCAGTTTTAAAGAAGTGGTTGCAATCGTCACCTGCCTGCAATTGATCACCTGCGCTGAGCGGGTCCGGGAAATACCAGGCGGCTGAGAAATGATAACTGCTACACGGTTCCGGCTACTATAGTTCTTTCAATTCGCTGATCAAATCCTGCAATACTTTTTTTGCATCACCGAATAACATGGATGTTTTGGGCTGAAAAAAAAGTTCGTTCTCAATACCGGCGTAACCGGGCTTCATACTGCGCTTGTTTACGATAACCGCTTTTGCGAGTTCCACATCCAATACCGGCATGCCGTATATGGGCGACGAAGGATCTGTTTTAGCGGCAGGGTTCACTACATCATTGGCTCCTAAAATCAACACCACATCTGTTTGCGGAAATTCCTCATTCGCCTGTTCCATTTCTTCCAGCTTATCGTAACTCACATCGGCTTCGGCCAGCAGTACGTTCATATGCCCGGGCATACGGCCCGCAACCGGGTGTATTGCGTATTTGACGTCCACCCCTTTTGATTCCAGGATTTTTTCCAGTTCATGACAGGTATGCTGCGCCTGGGCCACGGCTAAACCATACCCTGGAACGATAATAACTTTGTTGGCGTAATTCATAATCATAGCCGCATCACTCAATAAAATCTCTTTATAATTCCCCTGCTCCTTTGCTATTCCGGCCACTTTATTGCCTGCGCCAAAAGAGCCGATCAGCACGTTCAGCAAAGACCGGTTCATGGCCTTGCACATAAGTATCGTAAGCAGTGTACCTGCCGCACCCACCAGTATGCCACCGGTAAGCATCGCTTTATTGTCGTAAAGAAAACCTCCACAGGCAGCAGCCACCCCGGTAAAGGAATTCAGCAGGGAAATCACAACAGGCATATCGGCTCCGCCAATGGGCATAACGAAAAAAAAGCCGTACAATAAAGAGAGACCGAGAATCACATAAAACAGCGTTACGCCATTTGCTGGCAGCCAGCCAATGAGGTAAACTGCAAGTACTGCAATAGTAAGGAGTAGCGCAATATTAAACAGATGCTGCCCTTTAAATATAAAGTCTTTGACTGTTCCGTTCAGTTTACCCCAGGCAATCATACTACCGGCAAAGGATACACTGCCAATGATCAGTCCTGCTGCAATAATCAACATATGCTGCTTTAACGCTCCCTGGAAACCGGCATCAATTGCTGTTAAACCGGGAACCGATTGCAGTTTGTGCACCACATGACCAAACTCTGCAATGGCAATTAAAGCCGCACAGGCGCCACCCATGCCGTTAAACAGACTTACCATTTCGGGCATGGCAGTCATTTTCACTTTTTTTGCCGCAACGCTTCCCAATACTCCCCCTAATAACAATCCGCCAAATATCCAGCCATAGTTATGCAACGCATTTCCATCGCCATCTTTATACAGGAATATGGTTCCCGCGATGGCGATAACCATTCCGCCACCGGCAATAAGGTTTCCACGCCGCGCCGTAGCCGGGTGCGACAGCATTTTTAAACCTATGATGAAGGTTACGGAGGCGATCAGATATATGATGGTCAAAACAGCAGTCACATGAATATGTTTGAAGTGCCAAAAATCAAATAACAAAAACCAAATAAACAACAAATCTAAAATGGGAAAGTCCACTACCCTCCTCTCTTCTTTAATATAGCCGTGAATATTAGTATAAATTCTTTTGCTTCCTGTCTTAAATAGGCTCTCTCATTTTCCACTTCCAAAGAATGATCTGTGATGACAAGCCTTAACCAATAAGCAGATTCTTTTGCTTCTCTCCTGCAGGTTTTTATCTTCATTATGAAATCTTTATCCCCTATGCTTTCATTTGCTTCAATATAATTAGCGCCGGGAGAGCTGCCAGACCGGATTAATTGCGACACATATTCAGCATTTACACCATTCCTCGGCAGTTTCAAACAAAAATCCCTTATCCGCTCCGCAAAAACAGCAGTCCTTTCTTCCAGGTCATATTTTTTCTGTTGGTGTTCCAATATGGTGCGCTTGATAAAGCGAGGTATTTGTTTTCCGCTTATTGAATTTTATATTCCTATTTGATTCCTGGATTTTGAATTTTTATTTGCTATTTGGGTTTTGGTGCTTAGCATTTTTATTTCCTTTAAACATTTCCAGCATCCTGTCTGTTACTACAAAGCCGCCCACTACGT